>NZ_JFJV02000260.1:0-28718 GCF_000611145.1 Cupriavidus sp. SK-3
GATCTGGGGGCGCTGTGAGAGGGGGGCGGTTGCCGTCGGCATGCCGCTGTGCGCCAAGCATGATCGGATTGGCTGGAGCATCAGAGCCGATTCACATTGCTGTGTAGTGTGACGGTCTGCTTGATGGCGCTCGCAGATGCGTTGTGAGACGCCGCTTTGCGCCTGTCCTAGAGCTTGACTTGTTCGAACTGGCCTTTGCCAGAGAAGTTGAATGGAACCTTGAAAGCGGCTCCGCCTTTGATACCTTCAGAGTGCTCAATGATCCGTGGCCACCACCGCACCAGATTGTGCGCAATATCCCAGAACCTATGGTTTGACCAGCCTTTGTCGAGAAAGAAGACAATTAGCCCCGCACGGCGCAGTGCTTCTCGCTCGAGGCCTTTGTTCAGCTTGTCGTGCGTGATGACAGCCCATCCGCCTTCTTGCGAGAGCGCGTCGATCCAGGCCGCATCCGTTGTGTCTTGTGGGAAGCGGTCTCGCAACGGAGCGACGGAGTGCCCGTATGGTTCGGAAAGCGAGTGGAGCGCCCGTGCCAGCGCTGGAGAGAGATTGTTGTCAGCGAAGAACTTCACGCTACCAGGCGTTCTTCAAAGGCGACTGCCGCCTCCACCGAGGCAACAGGCACTTCATACAACCTGGCAACAAGCTGTTTGTCGCCTTCGGCCCGGAATGCCTCGGCGAGGATCGAAGTTCTGATGGCGCCATCGGTGACAATGGGCTTACCGAAGGCGATTTCAGGATCTAAGACCACGGCCTTGCTGCGCAGCGTCGGGTACCAGCGCGCGGCGGCATCGTCAGCACCAAATTCGATGCCACGATACAAAGAGGGCTCGATGATCTTCTGAAACGCGTACTGGCTTTTCACCAAGTCCAGCAGTTCGGTCTCACCAGATTCTTGTATGGTCGACGCGAAGATTGTGCGGCCGTCCGTCTGAAAACGGCGGGAGGTAAAGGGATGTCGCAGGGCAAAAAGCTCGCGTGCCTTGCGGCTCGCCAGGCGTATCGTTTGCAGGCTGACGCCGTGCTGGCGAAACGCTCGGACGAATCGGACTTCCAGCAGATCATGAAAACTGATCCCATCCACGTCCGCTTCCGCCAGTTCGGTCTCCCAAAGTGGAGCAACCGGAACCGCATGCCGGGTCGTCTTGTTCCTATATGCATAGCCGTCTAGCCAGCGCCGCAGGTCGCGCACGGGGATGCCGGTGAGCCTAGCAGCTTCATGGAAGGTGTATAGGCCAATGCCAGTCAACTTCATCATTGCCCCTCCTTCCGCGTAGTGTCCCGTCAGCTAAATGCCGGCGGCGAATCTGGATATTTTAGCGGCTTCGCGGGCGTGCAGTTGTCATGTTTTCGTTAACACGCTCCGATGCCTGACTCGCGAAAGTCTATCGGGAAGAAACCCCAAGCTTTGTTTGCTCGTCCTCTTGGAGTCTGCAGCCGCCATGCCTCAGGAATGCACAAGAGCATTGCTGCCAGCGCTATACTAGATGAGTCGCTGCAACCACAGCGACCGGGATTGGCGTCTCGACTACGTGGGAAGACAGCCGCCGCAAGGCGGTCCCTTTGAACTGGTCAAGAGGAGGCGCACATGCCCCAGTCCTTGCTTGTCCGAATTGCCCGTACCTGGCATTCGGCTTATCCCAAAGTCCCCGCGATCCCAAATCGCATGCGCTCCCAAATCGGGAGGGCATCCAATGTGTAAGCACCCCCACTACAACATCAGCGCCGAGCAGACAGGCCGCGATATCTTCGTGACCGCGCACGCTGCATCCGAAAGCCCGCTTAGCCTCGCCGCCGAAAAGGCTGCCCAACTCAACGCGCTGCTGTCGGTCGCCATCGAGAACGCTGCCGGTGGCACCCTTGCCAACTTGACGGAGGAGACCCAGGGCCATCTGCTCTCCCTGGCGGCGGTACTTGCGAACGAGACGTTGGTGTTGAGTGAACTCGCGGTCCTGCGGGACTTGGAGGGGACGCGTGATGGGTGAACTTGTGGCGGGCTTGTACGAGCGGGCTGCGTTAGCAGTCTCGTGAAATAGGAAGCCCCGCAGGCGTTTGGTCTCGCGGGGCTTCTGTTTGTTTACATGCGAATGGATTCTCACCCTGCCACCGAGCCATTTTTTTTCGCCTATTTGTCCACTTCGCACTTCAGTCGGCGATAAGTCGACTCAGAAAGCCGACATCAAGCGAGCTAAGGAAATGTGGAAAACGATCAAGAAGGAGTCATCATGAACAAGATCGAAGTGGCACGCTTCGATGCCTCGGACTATCTCGACAGCGAAGAAATGATCTCTGAGTACCTCAATGCAGCCTTGGAAGAGGACGACACTGCAGTGCTGCTTGCCGCTATTGCGGACATTGCCAGGGCACGTGGTATGACCAGAGTGGCTGCCGACTCTGGACTTGGCCGTGAGAGCCTTTACAAAGCACTCGCTCCGGGTGCAAAGCCTCGCTTCGACACCATCATGAAACTCCTGCACGCGCTCGGCGTGAAGCTCACCACAGTGCCGGACGCTCACGCATAACTAACCGACATAACTAACCGACATAACTAACCGACGCCACGGCCAAAAACAAAAACCCCCCCCCCCCCCCCCGGGGGGGGGGGGGGGGGGGTTTTTGTTTTCGGAGGAAGTTCGCCGACGTCCGATATTCGGCTTAGACGTTGAACAAGAAGTTCATCACATCCCCATCCTTCACCACATACTCCTTACCTTCCGCGCGCATCTTCCCGGCTTCCTTCGCGCCTTGCTCACCCTTGAAGGTAATGAAGTCCTCATAGGCGATCGTCTGTGCGCGGATGAAGCCGCGCTCGAAGTCGGTGTGAATCACGCCCGCAGCCTGCGGAGCAGTGTCGCCCACATGGATCGTCCACGCGCGCACTTCCTTCACGCCGGCGGTGAAATACGTCTGCAGGCCCAGCAGCGTGAAGCCCGCACGGATCACGCGGTCCAGGCCGGGTTCTTCCATGCCGAGGTCGGCCAGGAACTCGGCCTTGTCGGCATCGTCGAGGTCAGCGATTTCGGCTTCGATGGCAGCGCACACCGCTACCACCGGCGACTTGGTCTTGGCGGCGTGGGCGCGCACGGCGTCCAGGTGCGGGTTGTTCTCGAAGCCGTCTTCACGCACGTTGGCCACGTACATGGTGGGCTTGGCGGTGATCAGGCACAGCGGCTTGATGGCGGCCCATTCTTCGTCCGACAGGTCGAGCGTGCGCACGGCCTTGGCTTCGTTGAGCACGGCCTGGGCCTTTTCCAGCACGGCCACCAGGCGCAGTGCTTCCTTGTCGCCGGCGCGCGCGGGCTTGATGTAGCGGGCGTGGGCCTTTTCCACGGTGGCGAGGTCGGCCAGCGCCAGTTCGGTGTTGATCACCTCGATATCGGACAGCGGATCGACCTTGCCGGCGACGTGGATGACGTTCTCGTCCTCGAAGCAGCGCACCACGTGGGTGATGGCGTCGGTTTCGCGGATATTGGCCAGGAACTGGTTGCCCAGGCCTTCACCCTTGGAGGCGCCCGCCACCAGGCCGGCGATGTCGACGAATTCGACCACGGCCGGGAGGACGCGCTCGGGCTTGACGATCTCGGCCAGCTTGGCAAGCCTCGGATCCGGCACTTCCACCACGCCCACATTGGGCTCGATGGTGCAGAACGGGTAGTTCTCGGCGGCGATGCCGGCCTTGGTCAGGGCGTTGAACAGCGTGGACTTGCCGACGTTGGGCAGGCCGACGATGCCGCATTTGAGGCTCATGGTAAACCTTTAAAAATCAATGGGTTGCGGTTCGCCCTGGGTGCGTCTGGCGCGGTTGGCGCGGCGATTGGGACGCAGAGGGGAAAAGTGCAGCACGAGGCAAGACAGCCAAAGCGGGGCTTCACTCACCGCTTTTGTGCCGGAATTGCCATCGGAAAGATGGCTATTGTAACCTCGCCAGACGTTGCGCTGAACCCGCCGGCTGCTCCCTCTGGTCCTCGTATTTCCTCACTCTCCGCAGGTGTCCCCGTTTGCCCTGCACGTTACGCGGCCGTTTCCGACGCGCGTGGGTACGGCAAAGGCAATGTGCCGGGATGGCTATAATTCACGCATGACTCGTTCATCTCCCTCCCGTTTCCAGGTTGCCGTGGTCGGCGGCGGCATCGTCGGCAAGGCTTGTGCGTTGCTGCTGGCCCAGCAGGGCATGCAGGTGGCGCTGATCGCGCCGCGCCCCCGCGGGGCCGTGCCGCAGCCGGACCAGTGGGACAGCCGCATCTACGCCTTCTCGGCGAGTTCGCAGGCGTTGCTGGAGCAGTTGCGTGTGTGGGAGGCGCTGGACCCCGCACGGATGCAAATGGTGTCCGATATGCGTGTGTTCGGCGATGCGAGCGCAGCGCAGGCCGATACCCCGGCCGCCGGCGACCTGCATTTTTCGGCATATGCCGCGACCGTGCCGCAACTGGCCTGGATCATCGAATCCGGCCATGTCGAGCGCGTGCTCGATACCGCCTTGCGTTTCCAGCCACAGGTGCACTGGCATGACGATACCGCAGCGGCCTTCGCGCGCGACCACGAGGGCGCCACGCTGACGCTCGCCGGTGGCGACAAGGTGCGCGCCGCCTGCGTGGTGGGCGCGGATGGCGCGCGTTCGTGGCTGCGCGACCAGTGTCATATCGCAGTTGCGAAGCGCCGCTACCGCCAGCTCGGCGTGGTGGCCAATTTCGAGTGCGAGCTCCCGCATCAGGACACGGCCTGGCAGTGGTTCCTGGGCACGCCCCCCAAGCTGATGGCCGACGAGGAGCCCGCCAACGGCGAGATCCTGGCGCTGTTGCCTTTGCCCGGACGCCGCGTCTCCATGGTGTGGTCGGCCGAGGAGGGCCACGCGAGCGACCTGCTGGCGCTGTCTCCGGAGGCACTGGCCGATACCGTGATGCAGGCCGCCAGCGGCGCCGTGGGGCGCCAGTTCGGCGCGCTGCGCTGCGTGACGCCGGCGCAGGGCTTCCCCCTGGTGCTGCAGCGCGCCGAGCAGTTCGTCCAGCCGCACGTGGTCCTGGTGGGCGACGCGGCGCATGTGGTGCATCCGCTGGCCGGCCAGGGCATGAACCTGGGATTGCGCGATGTGGCGGAACTTGGCCGCGTAATGGCCGACAAAGAGTCTTTCCGTGGCGAAGGCGACCTGCGCCTGCTGCGCCGCTACGAGCGGGCGCGCGCCACCGATCTGCTTTCCCTGACGGCTGCCACCGATGGCCTGCACCGGCTGTTTTCCCTGCCTGGCGGCATCGCAGGCGCAGTGCGCAATACGGGCATGCGCGCGGTGGGAGGGCAGCCGCTGCTTAAACGTTTTCTTATCGGGCGCGCGCTGGGCTGAGTCCCGAGCCCGTCTCACGCGTACCGAACCATCGATTCACTGGAGTCAACATGTTGCAATTCCTGCGCCGCCGTCCCGCCCTGTCAGCCACCATCGTTGGCGGTTTGGCGGCTGCCGGCTTCGCGCTCCACGCCATGGCTGCCGGCGATCCCGGCACCGATCGCATCAAGGAATCGATGCAGAAGATGCTCGGCGGGCGCGCCGAAGTGAAGAGCGTGGCCAAGACCCCGGTGCCAGGCTTGTTCGAAGTCAATGTCGGCGGCCAGGTGGTCTATACGGATGCGACCGGCCGCTACATCATCAACGGCGAGATGGTCGACAGCAAGACCGGCACCAACCTGACCGAGGAGCGGCTGGCCGAAATCAACCGCATCAAGTGGTCGGACCTGCCGCTGGCGCGCGCCATCAAGTGGAGCAAGGGCGACGGCAGCCGCCAGGTGGCGGTGTTCTCCGACCCCAACTGCGGTTACTGCAAGCGCATCGAGCAGACCTTCCAGCAGATGGACAACATCACCGTCTACACCTTCCTCTATCCGGTGCTGTCGCCGGATTCCTCCGTGAAGGCCAAGCAGGTCTGGTGCGCAACCGACCGCACCAAGGCCTGGCGCGACTGGATGCTGAGCCATGTGGCGCTGACCGGCAACGGCAGCTGCAAGACGCCGGTGGATGACAACCTGGCGCTCGGCCAGAGCCTGAATATCACCGGTACCCCGGCAGTGTTCTTCATGGACGGCACCCGCATCCCCGGCGCCGCGGACGCTGCCACGCTCGAGCGCAAGCTCGCCAGCCTCAAGAAGTAAGCACTTGGCGCCGGCGGCCTCCCGGCGCTGCCGTGCCGGGGGCGTCCGGTTGTCTTTCATCAGGAATCCGAAGGAGACACCATGACGTTCCAGGCTTTGCTGCTGACCCAGGCCGACGGCGCCACCCAGGCCGCCGTTACCGCGCTCGACGAATCCAGCCTCCCCGCCGAGGGCGACGTGCTGGTCGCCGTCGATTACTCCACCATCAATTTCAAGGACGGGCTGGCCATCACGGGCCGCTCGCCGGTGGTGCGCAAGTGGCCGATGGTCGCGGGCATCGACGGGGCCGGCACGGTGCTGGAATCCACGCATCCGCGCTGGAAGGCCGGCGACAAGGTCGTGCTCAACGGCTACGGCGTGGGCGAGACGCACTGGGGCTGCCTGGCGCAGCGCGCACGCCTCAAGGGCGACTGGCTGGTGGCCTTGCCGGATGCCTTCACCACGCGGCAGGCCATGGCCATTGGCACCGCCGGCTATACCGCCATGCTGTCGGTACTGGCGCTGGAGCGCGCCGGGGTCAGGCCGGGCGATGGCGAGGTGCTGGTGACCGGCGCCTCGGGCGGCGTGGGCTCGGTCGCCATCGCGATCCTGTCCCGGCTGGGCTATCGCGTGGTGGCGTCCACCGGCAAGACTGCCGAGGCTGACTTCCTCAAAGCGCTGGGCGCGGCGGATGTCGTCGACCGCACCGAACTCGGCAAGCCGAACAAGCCGATGCAAAAGGAGCGCTGGGCCGCGGTGGTGGACTCGGTGGGCTCGCACACGCTGGTCAACGCCTGCGCGCAGGTGCGCTACGGCGGCGCGGTGACGGCCTGCGGGCTGGCGCAAGGACTGGACTTCCCGGGCTCGGTGGCGCCCTTTATCCTGCGTGGCATCACGCTTTACGGCATCGATAGCGTGATGGCGCCGATGGCGCGGCGCGAGGAAGCCTGGCAACGCCTGGCGCAAGACCTGGAGCCGGATCGCCTGCGCGCCATTACCAGCGAGATCGGCTTGTCCGAGGCGATCGAGGCCGGCCGCAAGATCGTCGATGGCGGCATGCGCGGCCGCGTGGTGGTGAACGTGAACGCCTGAGCCGGCGCGGGGTCCGGGGCGGTCGGGGCAGGGCATGGCGCTACAATCACGCTCATGAAGCCGATCCATTACGCCATCGCCCCGCTTCAACCCGAAGCGCACTTGTTCGCCGTCACCGTCACGGTCGACGCCCCCGATCCAGCCGGCCAGCAGTTCTACCTGCCGGCGTGGATTCCCGGCAGCTACATGATCCGCGACTTCGCACGCAATATCGTGCGCATCCGCGCGGATGCCGGCGGCAAGCCGGTGGCGCTCGCCAAGCTCGACAAGCAGAGCTGGCAGGCGGCGCCGGTGGACGGGCCGCTCACGCTCAGCTACGAGGTCTACGCCTGGGATCTGTCGGTGCGCGCCGCGCACCTTGACGCCACCCACGGATTCTTCAACGGCAGTTCCGTGTTCCTGTGCGCCGAAGGGCAGGAAGATCGTCCCTGCACGGTGGACATTCATGCGCCAGCCGGCGAGGCCTATGCCGGCTGGCGCGTCGCCACCGCCATGCGCGAAGCGCCTGGCCGCGGCGGCGCCAAGCGCTACGGCTTCGGCCGCTACCAGGTTGCCGACTACGACGAGCTGGTCGACCACCCGGTCGAGATGGGCAACTTCACCATGGGCAGTTTCCGGGCCTGCGGCGCCCAGCACGACGTGGTGTTCACGGGCCGCGTGCCGCAACTCGACCTCGACCGCGTGTGCCGCGACCTGAAGCAGATCTGCGAAGCGCAGATCCGGCTGTTCGAGCCCAAGACGGAAAATGCACCGTTCCTCGACAGCAACCGGCGCTACGTGTTCATGACCATGGTCACGACCGACGGATACGGTGGGCTGGAGCATCGCGCCAGCACGGCGCTGATCTGCGGGCGCGCGGACCTGCCGGCGCTTGGCAAGGAAGAGGCCACCGAGGGCTACCGCACCTTCCTCGGGCTGTGCAGCCACGAGTATTTCCACACCTGGAATGTCAAGCGCATCAAGCCCGCGGCCTTCGTGCCGTACCGGCTGCGCGAGGAAACCTATACGCCGTTGCTGTGGCTGTTCGAGGGTTTCACCAGCTACTACGACGACCTGATGCTGGTGCGCAGCGGACGCATCACCGAGAAGCAGTACGTGGAGCTGCTGGCCAAGACCTGGAACGGCGTGCTGCGCGGCAATGGCCGCACCAAGCAGAGCGTGGCCGAAAGCTCTTTCGATGCCTGGACCAAGTTCTACCGCCAGGACGAAAACGCGCCCAACGCTATCGTCAGCTATTACACCAAGGGTTCGCTGGTGGCGCTGGCGCTGGATCTCACCATTCGCACCAGGACCCGCAACCGCCGCTCGCTCGACGACATCATGCGCGCGCTGTGGCAGCGTTATGGCAGCGGCTTCTATGCGCCGGGCGCGCAGCAGCGCGGCGTTACCGAGGCGGAGCTGCATGCGCTGTTCGACGAGGTCAGCGGCCTGCGCCTGGGCGCGCTGCTGCGCTCGCTGACCGAGGGCACCGGCGAGCTGCAGCTGGCGGCGCTGTTCAAGCCTTTTGGCATCAAGGCGGTGCCGGCCAAGCCGGAGCGCAACGCCGCGCTCGGCATCAAGACCAAGAACGAAGACGGCTGGGTGCGCGTGACCCAGGTACTCGATGGCGGCGCGGCGCAGGCGGCCGGGCTTTCGGCGGGCGACCTGCTGGCTGCGGTGGATGGCCTGCGCGTGGCGCCCGGGCAGCTCGACAAGCTGCTGGCGCGCTACCGCACCGGCGACAGCGCCGAATGCCACGTGTTCCGCCGCGACGAGCTGCACGTGCTGCCGCTGACCTTCGCGCGCGAGCCGGCGGCGCAGTACACCGTGACGGCCGAAGGTGGCCGCCAGGCCATGCGCGCGCGCTGGCTGGGCCTCTAGGCCGGTAAGGACCACACGCAGCCACATGCAATACGCGCACGACGCCCGCACCTTCGTCTATTCGCATTACGTCTATCGCGGGCTGCGCTCCGCGACCGGGGTGATCGGCGCCACGCTGATCGCCATGCAGTTCACGGACCTGCCCACCGCCATGGTGGTGTCGATGGGCGCGCTGTGCACCAGCCTGATGGACCTGCCTAGCCCGTTCAGCCACAAGTTCAACGAGATGCTGGCCAGCGTGCTGCTGTGCACGGCGGTGACCTTGCTGGTGGCCATGGCCACGCCATTCCCGCGCGTGATGCCGCTGGTGCTGGTGCTGGTGACTTTCATGGCCGGCATGATGACGGTGTATGGCAACAAGACCCTGCCATTGCAGTTCTCGGCCTTGTTCGTCATGACGCTGACTATCAACGAGGACTTCGTGGTGCGGCGTGCGTTCGAGCATGCCTTGTTGTTCGGCATCGGCGCGGTGGCCTACATGGCCTACGCGATGGTGGTGAGCTGGGCAACGCAGCGGCGCACCAAGCAGCAGGTGCTGGCCGAGGCGCTGTACGAGATGGCGGGCTACCTCGAGATCAAGGCGGGGTTTTACGATGCCGGCAATGACTACGAGGCGCAGTTCAACCAGCTGGTGCGCCAGCAGATCGTGGTGGCGGAGCGGCAGCAGGCGGCGCGCGACCTGGTGCTGCGCGGCAACACCACCACCCACGACGGGCTGCTGGTGCAGGTCCATATGCGCATGCTGGACCTGTACGAGTACATCCTTTCCACCAATACCGACTACCCGCTGCTGCGCCAGACCTTTGCCGGCACGCCGGTGCTCGATCACCTGGGCCGGCTGGTGCAGCTGATGTGCAAGGATGCGGAAGGGATCGCCTACGACATCACGCGCGGCCGGCCTTCCTACGCCACCGTGGACTACCGCCAGGAGCTGCGCGCGGTCGAGCACGAGATCGCGCAGCTGCGCCATCACCACATCAACGCCGCGGCGATGACGGCGGTGGCGGAGACGCTCGACATGATCAAGGGCGCCATCGTGCTGGTGGAACAACTGCACGAAGCGTCGCGCACGCCGGTGGAGCCCAGCAAGGTGCTGCCCGGGCCGGACATGACGCCCTTCCTCACGCGCCAGCGCTACGAGCTCAAGGTGCTGCGCGACAACCTGCACTGGAAATCGCCCGCCTTCCGCTTTGCAGTGCGCATCACCATGGCGGTGGGGGCGGGGCTGTGGATCGCCGATCACCTGCCGTATGTGTCGCACAGCTACTGGATCCTGCTGACCATCATCGTGATCCTGAAGCCCAACTTCAGCATGACCAAGCAGCGCTACAACGATCGCCTGATCGGTACGCTGATCGGCTGCGTGATCTCGGTAGCCGTGCTCAGGGTCGTGCACCAGCCGCTGATCCTGCTCGGCGTGCTGTTCCTGGCGCTGGTGGCGAGCACGGCGTTTTCCACCATCAAGTACCGCTACACCGCGGTGGCGGCCTGCGTGCAGGTGCTGATCCAGATCAACCTGCTGATGCCGGGCAGCCCCACCGTGGCTGGCGAGCGGCTGATCGATACCGTGATCGGCGGGCTGATCGCCACGGTGTTCAGCTTCGTGCTGCCCAGCTGGGAATACCGCGCGCTGCCCGCGCTGGTGGAGACCGTGCTAGAGGTCAACCGCCGCTACATCGCCGCCACGCGCGACCTGCTGCTGCGCGTGGCCAAGGACGATTTTGCCTACCGGGTGCAGCGCAAGCAGTTCATGGACAGCCTGTCCGCGCTGATCGGGTCGTTCCAGCGCATGCTCGACGAACCCAAGAGCCGGCATCGCGCGGTGGACAACCTGAACCGCTTTATCGTGCAGAACTACCTTGTGGCGGCGCACGTGGCCGCGGCGCGCATCCAGGTGCGCGAGCATTATGGCGAGCTGGATTTGCCGGCCGCCGAAAGCGCTATCCGCCAGGCCACCGATGCCGCTGTTCACAGTCTGCAACTGGCCAGTGAAAGGCTGGCCGAGGGCGATCGCTCCGGCGGGCGTGGCGCGGGATTCATTCGTCCGGCGAAGAGCAAGGCGGCGGTAAAGGAACCGAAGGCGGCGGACGTGGCCAACGAGAGCACCGGCGCCGCGATGGCAGGCGCTGCCGGGGTCGCCGTTGCGGGCATAGCCGCCAGCGTCTCCGATGCCCATGCTGCCCGGACCGTCGACCTGGCGCTTGCCGCGGCCACCGCCGATGCGCCGCCGCCATCCGAAGACGCCAGCGAGCGCCGTGCCCGCCTGGCCGATTCGGCCGACCGCCGCCGCGCCGATGTGCTGGTGCATGCCGCGGCGTCGGGCGAGCTCACACGCGCCGCCAGCGAAGCCGGCGGCACCGCCAGCACGGCCAGCTCAACCGGCCGCACCGCCAATGCCATCCTGGAGCGCCGCCTGCGCGCGTTGCGCGAGGACACCGCAAAGATCGCCCTGCGCACCGGCGCGATCGGCCGCGCCATGCGGGAGCGCTAGGCTACCAGGGCGCCAGGCCGCCAGGCCAAACGCAATCAGGGCTGGGTGTCCGTGCCCGCGCCCGGCGCCGGCTGCTCTTCCCGCGGCAGCGTTAGCATGCCGCTGTTGTAGCTGTATTCATAGACTTCCCCGTAGCGCCCCCATTCGATGCCGATGGTCAGCACGCGCTTGGCTTCTTCCGGTTTGAGGAAAGCCTCGAGCTCCCGCAGCACGTGTTCTTCGCGGATCTCGCCGTCTTCCGACTGTACGAGCTCGTGGCGGATGCGCGCCGCCAGTGCCACGTGTTGCAGCAGTTGCTTGCCGAACAACACTTTGCGCTCCGGCGGCTCCGTCTCGTAGTAGGCTCGGCCGAGCTCTGTGGCGTTGATGTCGCCGCGTTCGATGGTCGCCAGTTTCAGCAGGTGCAGGGCCTCGCAGGCGGGCAGCAGGTCGTCGTCGGTGAGGCTGGCTTCCTCGGCCAGGTGCGGCAGGTCGGCCCGGCCGAAGAAAGGCGCTTCGCAGAGCAGGTCGAGAATGGCCTCCATCTGGCTGATGTCGGCGTCCGGCAGGCGGTAGCCGATGTCCTGGGCCGCCGCCAGCGCGGGGACACGGGGCCCAAGCGCCGCGGGCGACGTCATCAGCGTGTAGACCTCATCGATCAGCGCGCGTACCTGCGCCGAATCGCGGTTGCGCGGGCGCGGGAACGGGATTTTCACCTCGGCGCGGATGCGGCCCGGATCGCTCGACAGGACTACGATGCGGTCGGCCATCATCACCGCCTCTTCGATATTGTGCGAGACGATCAGGATGCACTTGATATTGGTGCGGCCGTCCTCCCACAGGTCGAGCATTTCGTCGCGCAGGGTCTCGCCGGTGAGCACGTCGAGCGCGGAAAAGGCTTCGTCCATCAGCAGCAGGTCGGGTTCGGTCACCAGGGCGCGGGCAATGCCGACGCGCTGGCGCATGCCGCCGGAGAGTTCGCGCGGCAGCGCGCTGTTGAAACCCGACAGGCCAATCATGTCGATCGCCGCCTCGGCCCGGCGTCCGCGCTCCTCCTTGTGCACGCCCTGGGCTTCCAGCCCCAGTTCCACGTTCTGCTGCACGGTCAGCCACGGGAACAGCGCGAACGACTGGAACACCATGGCGATGCCTTCGGCCGTGCCGCGCAACGGCTGCCCGCGAAAATGCACCTGGCCGCGATCCGCGCCCACCAGCCCGGCCATGATGCGCAGCAGCGTGGACTTGCCCGAGCCGGACTTGCCCAGCATGGCGACGATCTCGCCGCGCTTGAGGGTCAGGTCCACGCCTTCGAGCACCGCGCGGTCGGTACGGTCCGCGGTGCGGAAGATTTTCGAAACGCCGCGCAGTTCGATGACGGATTCGACTGCGTTTGCGATGGGGCTTGCCATGATGATGTTCCGTTCGAGTTCAGGGCTTTGCGGCTTATGCGGCTTGTGCGGGTCAGAGGCGCGTGCGTTCCTGCGCGAGCAGGTACAGGCGGTTCCACAGCAGGCGGTTGAAGCCCACCACGAACACCGCCATCACGCCGATACCCAGCGCGATGCGGGGAAAGTCGCCCTTGGCGGTCATTTCCGCGATATAGCTGCCCAGGCCGGTGGCGACCAGCGTGCGGTCGCCCCAGGTGACGTATTCGGAGACAATACTCGCATTCCATGAGCCGCCGGCCGCGGTCACCAGGCCGGTCAGCAGGCTGGGGAACACGGCCGGGATCAGGAAGCGCTTCCACAACAGCCAGCCGCGCAGGCCAAAGTTGCGCGCCGCCAGCTTGAGTTCGGTGGGGATGCCGGAGGCGCCGGCAATCACGTTGAACAGGATGTACCACTGCGTGCCGAAGATCATCAGCGGACTCAGCCAGATCTCCGGGTTCAGGCCGAGGCGCACGATCAGCATCACCACCAGCGGGAACATCAGGTTGGCCGGGAAGGCGGCCAGGAACTGTGCCACTGGCTGCGCGATGCGCGCCACCTTCGGGTTCAGGCCGATGCGGATGCCGATCGGCACCCAGATCACCGCCGCCAGCGCGATCAGCACGATCACCCGCACCATCGTCAGCGAGCCCAGCCACAGCACATGGCCAACCTCCGCCCAGCCCACCTCCGTACGTACGAAATGCATCACGCGATACAAGGCCGCCACCGCAATCAGGATGATGACGAGATTGCTCAGGCGCTCGAACCACAGCGCGCGCCGGTCATTGCCGGCTTTAGGGATCGCCGCCTTGCGGCCCGAGCGCCAGGCCAGCGTGCGTTCCGCCAGCGCTGCCGTGCGGCCCAGCAGCATGCGCACCCATTCCGAGCGGCGCAGCAGGTCGAGCAGCCACGATTGGGGCTCGCTTTCCTGCGCCATGGTCTCGAAGCGGAAGCGGTCGGCCCAGGCGATCAGCGGACGGAACAGCAACTGGTCGTAGAGCACGATGCCGATCAGCATGGCCAGGATGGCCCAGCCGATCGCCGCCAGGTTTTGCTGCTGGATCGCCAGCGCGATGTAGGAGCCGATGCCCGGCAGCCGGATGTCGTTGCCCGACACCGAGATGGCCTCGGACGCCACCACGAAGAACCAGCCGCCGGACATCGACATCATCATGTTCCACAGCAGGCCCGGCATGGCGAAGGGCACTTCGAGGCGCCAGAATTTCTGCCATGCCGAGAGCCGGAACATGGCCGCCGCTTCCACCAGATCGGTCGGGATGGTGCGGATCGACTGGTAAAGGCTGAACGCCATATTCCAGGCCTGCGAGGTGAAGATGGCGAAGATCGCGGCGCACTCGACGCCTACCAGGCTGCCGGGGAACAGCGCGATGAAGCCGGTCACGGTGATCGACAGGAAGCCCAGCACCGGAATCGATTGCAGAATGTCCAGCGCCGGGACCATCACTTTCTCGGCGGTGCGGTTCTTGGAGGCCAGCGCGGCAAAGGCAAAGGTGAACAGGAGCGACGCCATCAGCGCCACCAGCATGCGGATGCTGGTGCGCATCAGGTAATACGGCAGGTAGGCGATCTCCAGATGCACCGCCAGCGGCTCGCCGGGCTGGTAGGGCACGTTCATCTGCCGGGCGGCAAAGGCCACCAGCACGATCACCGCCAGGATGATGGGCAGCAGCGCCAGGTCGAATCGGTTCGGCGGCGCGGTCAGCAACTGGCTGGCATAGCCTCGGAGTGTGACCGAGCTGGCCTGGTCGTGTTCGGCTTGCTGCATTATCTTGACAGTGGATCGTTGAGCGGTACCGGGGCGGGGCCGGCTGGCCCTGGGGCCTGGATGGATCGGATCGGCGGCGCGCGTGGCGCTGCGCCGTCGGAGAGCGGGATTGCCAGTCATGCCGCAACGCCGGCCGGATCGCCGCGCGCCTTCGCTGTGCTTTTGGCGTTACCCGCGTCGGGGTGTCTTTACTGGTAACGCTTGGGATCGCAGTCTAGTTTACTTGTGATGCATGGCGCGGCTGTTTCAGCCGCCGCGTCGGGCAAGGGGAACCCAGATGGAAACATGGCACATCGTGGTCAAGGGGCGGGTGCAGGGTGTGGGCTACCGCGCGGCCTGCGCGGGGCAGGCCGGGGCGCTCGGGCTGGGCGGCTGGGTGCGCAACCGGCAGGATGGCTCGGTCGAGGTGATGGCCTACGGGCCGCCTGACCGGCTGGAGGCCCTTTGTACCTGGATGCGGCGCGGGCCGCCAGCCGCGCAGGTCAGCGCGCTGGTGGCCTTGCCCGGGGCGGGCGAGTTCGACGATTTCGACTGCCTGCCGACGGCTTAGCGGCTTAGCGTCCGGGGTCAGGTGGCGCGCCAATCCACCGGCGCGGCGCCGTGCCGCTGCAGCCAGTCGTTGGCCAGACGGAAATGTCCGCACCCCAGGAAACCCCGATGCGCTGAAAGCGGCGACGGGTGCGGCGCTTCCAGCACGTAGTGCGGGCCGGCCAGCAAGGGTTTCTTGGCCTGGGCGTGGCTGCCCCACAGCAGGAAGACCAGGTTGGGGCGGGCAGCGGACAAGCCCTGGATCAGGCAGTCCGTTACCGCTTCCCAGCCGCGCCTGGCGTGGCTGGCGGCCTGGCCTTGCTCCACCGTGAGCACGGTGTTGAGCAGCAGCACGCCCTGGCGGGCCCAGCCTTCCAGGTTGCCGGAGGTGGGCGCCGCCGTGGCGCCGTCGCCGTATTCCGCGGCGATCTCCTTGAAGATATTGCGCAGGCTGGGCGGCACGCGCACGCCGTCAGGTACCGAGAAGGCCAGCCCGTGCGCCTGCGGAATCTCGTTGCCGTTGACCACGCCGGTGCCGTGGTAGGGATCCTGGCCAAGGATGACCACCTTGACGGTCTCGGGCGGCGTCAGGTGCAAGGCGTGGAACACCTCATGCGGAAAGACGGGCTTGCCGTTGGCACGTTCGCCGTCGACGAAGCTGGCCAGTTCCCGCCAGCCGGCCGTGTTCATGCAGGGGGCCAGCAATTCGCGCCAGGCGCCCGGCAGCGCCGCGGCTTGCGCGGACAGGCTGGCGGCGGCCGGAGCGGGGGCGGCATCGGCAACGGCCGGGGCTGCGAACAGGTCGGCCTGTGCGCTGTTGTGCTTGCTCATGCTGGAGGAATACCTGGTTCTTTGTTGGGAGGGGCGAGGAGGGCGCCGGCGCGACGTCAGGCGCGGCCGGCTCCGGCCGCGAGCCGGTAGCCGCGTGCGGCTTTGCTCTGGTCGGACGGCTTGAGGGGCGCGACATGCTGGAGGCGCAACGCCAGTGCACGCAGCGCGGCCTCGGCTTGTTGCTGCGTGGGCGCCTGTCCGGCATCGCCGGGAAGCCACTCAAGCTCCAGTTCCCGGATCGTCTCTTGCTCAGCGCTCGCCGGCGCCGAAATCGTTCCGACGTCGAGTGCGGCCTCGATACGAACGCCATCCTGTTCGACCAGCCAGGTGCGCCGCGCGAAATCGGTGCGGAATACCGGCGCCAGTGTTGCGGCGAGCGGCGCCAGCAAGGCGCGGGCTTCGGCCGGGAAGGCGTCGAGTTCGATGGCTTCGGCGGCCACCCTGGTTTCCCACTCGTGGCGGGTGGCCATGCCGGCCTCGCTCTTGCCGGCGGTCTTCAAGGTCTGCAGCCATTGCTCGCCGTGGCGGCGCAGCCGCAGTGCGGCACGGGCGCCGGCCAGGTCGCGCGCGGGGGTGTCGAGGTAGACATTGAGCAGCGTGTGCTCGCCGCGCGCCTGGCCTTGCGCATCCAGCCAGGCCGCGAGCGCCGGCATGGCGCCGTCCGGCACCGCCAGTTTGAGTTCGATTTCCTGGGCCATGTCGTTGCGTGCTCCCCGCTCAGGCAAACAGGCGTGCCAGCTCGACGCCGGGGTCGGGCGCGCGCATGAAGGCCTCGCCCACCAGGAATGCATGCACATTGGCGTCGCGCATGCGCTGCACGTCGTCCGGGCCGAGAATGCCGGATTCGGTCACCACCAGGCGGCCTTCCGGGATGCGCGGCAGCAGGTCCAGCGTGTTGTCGAGCGTGACTTCGAACGTGCGCAGGTTGCGGTTGTTCACGCCCAGCAGCGGCGTTTTCAGGCGCAGCGCGGCATCCAGTTCGTCACCGCCGTGCACTTCCACCAGCACGTCCATGCCAAGCTCATGGGCGCAGGCTTCGAGTTCCGCCATCAGGCCGTGGTCGAGCGCGGACACGATCAGCAGGATGGCGTCGGCGCCCCAGGTGCGGGCTTCATAGACCTGGTAGAGGTCGATCATGAAGTCCTTGCGCAGAGCCGGCAGCGGGCAGGCGCCGCGGGCGCGCTTGAGGAAGTCGGCGTGGCCCTGGAAGAAATTCACGTCCGTCAGCACCGACAGGCAGGCCGCGCCATGGCTGGCATAGCTCTCGGCAATCGCCTCCGGCACGAAATTCTCGCGCAGCACGCCTTTGGAGGGGGAGGCCTTCTTCACTTCGGCGATCACCCCGGCGTTACCGGCGGCGATCTTTTCGCGCAGCGCGCGCTCGAAGCCGCGCGGGGCCAGGCCCGGCTCGCCGCGCAGGCTCTCGGCCTCGGCGCGCAGGCTGGGCAGGTCGCGCTTCTTGCGCGCCGCGTTCACTTCGTCGGCCTTCACGGCCAGGATCTTCTGCAGGATATCGGACATGCGGTAATTCTCTCGCTCGACGGATGGGCTACGGGGCCGGCTTATTTGAACTGCTGCGTGGCGCGCACGAACTGGTTGAGCTTCTCGCGCGCCGCGCCGCTGGCGATGGCTTCGCGCGCGCGCTGGATGCCGTCCTCGATCGAGGTGGCCACATTGGCCGCGTACAGCGCGGTGCCGGCATTGAGCGTGACGATCTCGCGCGGGGTGCCTGGCACGTCGGTCAGCGCTTCGAGCAGCATCTCCTTGGACTCGGTGGCATCTGCCACCTTCAGTCCGCGATTGGAGATCATCTGCAGGCCGAAGTCCTCGGGGTGGATCTCGTACTCGCGCACCTCGCCGTCCTTCAGTTCGCCCACCAGCGTGGCGGCGCCCAGCGAGACTTCGTCCATGCCGTCCTTGCCGTAGACCACCAGTGCATGCCTGGCGCCCAGGCGCTGCATCACGCGCACCTGGATGCCGACCAGGTCGGGGTGGAACACGCCCATCAGGATATTGGGCGCGTCTGCCGGATTGGTCAGCGGGCCCAGGATATTGAAGATGGTGCGCACGCCCATTTCCTTGCGGATCGGCGCCACGTTCTTCATGGCCGGGTGATGGGTGGGTGCGAACATGAAGCCGATACCGGTCTGCTCGATGCACTCGCCGACCTGTTCCGGCGTCAGCATGATATTGACGCCCAGCGCTTCCAGCACGTCGGCGCTGCCCGACTTGGAACTGACGCCGCGGTTGCCGTGCTTGGCGATGCGGGCGCCTGCGGCGGAGGCGACGAACATCGACGCCGTGGAGATATTGAAGGTGTGCGAACCATCGCCACCGGTGCCGACGATGTCGACGAAGTTCTCGCGGTCCTTGACGGGCACCTTGTTGGCGAACTCGCGCATCACCTGCGCCGCCGCCGAGATCTCGCCGATGGTCTCCTTCTTGACGCGCAGCCCGGTCAGGATGGCCGCCACCATCACCGGCGACATCTGGCCCTGCATGATCTGCCGCATCAGGTGCAGCATCTCGTCATGGAAGATCTCGCGGTGTTCGATGCAGCGGGTCAGGGCTTCCTGGGGCGTGATGGACATGGCGGTTTCCGTCTTGATATTTGATGGGGCGGGCGCGTTCGGCGTGTCGAGCAGTCTCATCGCGGCGCCTTGATGAAATTGGCCAGCAGCGCATGGCCATGCTCGGACAGGATGGACTCGGGATGGAACTGCACCCCCTCGATGGCGAGCGTCTTGTGGCGCACACCCATGATTTCGCCATCCGGTGTCCAGGCGGTCACTTCCAGGCAATCCGGCAACGTCTCGCGCTCGATCGCCAGGGAATGATAGCGCGTCACGTCGAAATGCTTGGGCAGGCCAGCGAAGACGCCTTCCTGCGTGGTCTCGATGCGGCTGACCTTGCCGTGCATGACCTGCTTGGCGCGGATCACCTTGCCGCCGAAGGCCTCGCCGATGGCCTGATGGCCCAGGCACACGCCCAGCATCGGGATGCGGCCGGCAAAGTGCTGCAGCGTCGCCACGGAGATACCGGCTTCCTTCGGGCTGCACGGGCCGGGCGAGACGCAGATATGGTCGGGCTTGAGCGCCTCGATCTCTTCCAGCGTGATTTCGTCGTTGCGATAGGTGCGCACGTCGGCGCCGAGTTCGCCGAAGTACTGGACGAGGTTGTAGGTAAACGAATCGTAGTTGTCGATCATCAGCAGCATGGCGGTTCCCCTGTTCCCTTTACCTTAGATATCCGAATCCAGGCCGTCCTGGACCTGTTCGGCGGCGCGGATCACGGCGCGCGCCTTGGCTTCGGTTTCCCTCCATTCGGCTTCGGGGTCCGAGTCGGCAACGATGCCGGCGGCGGCCTGCACATAGAGATTGCCGTCCTTGACGATGCCGGTGCGGATGGCGATCGCCAGGTCCATCTCGCCGCCGAAAGACAGGTAGCCCACCGCGCCGCCATAGATGCCACGCTTGCGCGGCTCCAGTTCGTCGATGATTTCCATCGCGTGCACCTTGGGCGCGCCCGACAGCGTGCCGGCCGGGAAGGTGGCGCGCAGCACGTCCAGGTTGCTCATGCCAGGTTTGAGCGTGCCTTCCACGGAACTGACGATGTGCTGCACGTGGGAGTACTTCTCGATCACCATCTGGTCGGTGACCTTGACCGAGCCGGTCTCGGCGATGCGGCCGATATCGTTGCGCGCCAGGTCGATCAGCATTACATGCTCGGCGATTTCCTTCGGGTCGTTGAGCAGTTCGGTGGCGAGCTGCGCGTCCTTTTCCGGCGTGTTGCCGCGCGGGCGGGTGCCGGCCAGCGGACGGATGGTGACGATGTGATCCTCGCGCTGGTCGCCATTGCTGCCAACCCGGCGGGTTTCCTGCCGCACCAGGATTTCGGGCGAAGCGCCCACGATCTGGAAGTCGCCGAAGTTGTAGAAGTACATATAGGGCGACGGATTCAGCGAGCGCAGCGCGCGGTACAGCGTCAGCGGCGAGTCGCGGTACGGCTTGACCAGGCGCTGGCCGATCTGCACCTGCATCATGTCGCCGGCCATGATGTACTCCTTGGCCTTGTGCACGGCGGTGAGGTAGTCGGCCTTGTCGAACTCGCGGTAGACGTCGGTCTGCACCGAGGGGCTGGTGATCGGCACATCCACCGGCTGGCGCAGCTTCATGCGCAGCTCGCGCAGGCGCTGGCGGGCACGGGCGTAGGCCTCGGGCGTGGTCGGGTCGGCGTAGACGATCAGGTAGAGCTTGCCTGACAGGTTGTCGATCACCGCCAGCTCTTCGCACAGCAGCAGCTGGATGTCGGGCAGATTCAGATCGTCCGGCTTTTGCGTGTTGGCCAGCTTCTTTTCGATATAACGCACGGCATCGTAGCCGAAGTAGCCAGCCAGGCCGCCGCAGA
Organism: Cupriavidus sp. SK-3; assembly: GCF_000611145.1. Taxonomy (NCBI): domain Bacteria; kingdom Pseudomonadati; phylum Pseudomonadota; class Betaproteobacteria; order Burkholderiales; family Burkholderiaceae; genus Cupriavidus; species Cupriavidus sp. SK-3. Next base: position 20,519 of record NZ_JFJV02000260.1, read on the forward strand.
AGCGCGGCAGGCCGGGGCGCAGCGCCACCTTGAACCGCTTCTCGAAATCGGCGATGAAGTCGAGCGGGTTGCCTTCATGGGTTTCCACCACGCGGCCGTCGGTGACCACCTCGGTGCGCATGCCGTAGGCGCGCAGCAGGGTGCGGGCGTGCAGGCCGATAAAGGAGTAGCGGCCGAAGCGCTCGCCGCCCACCACGGATTCCAGCAGGAAGGTGTTGACCCCGCGCGTTTGCGACTGCGCCAGCTTCAGGTACAGCGACAGCGGCGTTTCCAGGTCGGCGAAGGCTTCGGCGATCAGCGGGATGCGGTTGTAGCCCTGCTCGGCCAGCGATTTGAATTCCAGTTCGGTCATGTCGATCCTCTTGTGCTGCGGCGCCTGCGTATCAGTATGGCGCACGCCGCGATGTCGGCAACTTGGGGCTGGAAGGTCGTCAGACCCGCCCCGGAGAGACCATGGCGCGGACGAGTGTCCACGCACGGCCGGGGTGGGCGTGCAGCGCGTTCGGGTGACACCGGCGCAAGGCTGGGATGTCGGGCGGCTGGAAAATCAGTGAGGGTCCGGCAACCTGCCGGTCTGGCCGGCCCCATCCTGGTACGGATGCATCGCGGGGATGCGGGAAGGGGGCGGTCAGGAGACTCGCGAACGCACTTTACGCCTGTTGGGAGGCGCGCCAGCGACGCCAGGGCCAGGCCTGCCGATCACTGCCAGAAGAGATGCGTTTGCGGTTCAGAAACATGAAATCGTGTTCAGCGATTTATGGTTTGGGTGTTTGGCGATGCTGTTGTCTGGCGGCCGTGGCCGACAGGGTCATGTCCGATGTGCCGCAAAAAGCTCGGCAGCCAGGACAATGGAATCGACTATACCATCGGCGTCGACGCCTTGTACAGGATTGCCATGGTTGTAGCCATAGGGCACCAGGAGCACTCCCATGCCCGCCGCGCGCGCTGCCTGCGCATCGTTTTCCGAGTCGCCGATCGCCGCCATCTGGGCCGGCTCCAGCCGGAACGCATCGGCCACCTTGAGCAGCGGCAGGGGATCCGGCTTGCGCAGGGCGAAGGCGTCGCCACCGTAGACCAGCTCGAAGAAGCGCCCCAGGCCTGTCTTCGCGAGTAGCGGCTCGGTGAAGTTGTGTGGCTTATTGGTTACGCAGGCCAGCCGCAGGCCTGCTGCCTTCAGCGCCGCCAGCCCCTCGGCGACGCCGGTGTAGACCTGCGAGAACTGGCCGTTGATGCGCAGGTATTCACGGTCGTACAGGGCCAGCGCATCCGCGAACATCCCATTGGCGTGGGCCGGCGAGAAGCGCGCGTCGAGCACGCGCCGGATCAGGTTCTCCGAACCCTTGCCGACGAAGCTGACGATTTCCGCCTTGCCCATCGGCTCGGCGCTGCCGAGTTGCGGATGCAGGTGGGCCAGCGCCTTGAGCATGGCATTGACCGCGGCATGGAAGTCGCCCGCGGTGTCCACCATGGTGCCGTCCAGGTCGACAATGACGCCGCGGATACCACGCCAGTCGGTGCGTCTAGGCTGGACCACGCTCATTGGCCAACCTTGGCCAGTTCGGCGCGCATGGCGGACAGCACGCCCTTGTAGCCGCCATCGGCGTCCGGCTTGCTGAACACGGCCGAGCCGGCGACAAAGGTGTCGGCGCCGGCCGCGGCAATCTCGGCGATGTTGTCCACCTTCACGCCGCCGTCCACTTGCAGCAGGATGCGACGGCCGGTGCGCTCGGCGTAGGCGTCGATACGCTTGCGGGCCTCGCGCAGCTTGTTGAGCGTTTCGGGAATGAAGGACTGGCCGCCGAAGCCGGGGTTGACCGACATCAGCAGGATCAGGTCGATGCGGTCCATCACGTGGTCCAGATGGTGCAGCGACGTGGCCGGGTTGAACACCAGGCCCGCCTGGCAGCCATGATCGCGGATCAGCGACAGCGTGCGGTCGATATGGTCGCTGGCCTCCGGGTGGAAGGAGATGATATTGGCGCCGGCCTTGGCGAAGTCCGGGACGATGCGGTCCACCGGGCGCACCATCAGGTGCACGTCGATCGGGGCGGTCACATGCGGGCGGATCGCCTCGCACACCAGCGGGCCCACGGTCAGGTTCGGCACGTAATGGTTGTCCATCACGTCGAAATGGATCCAGTCGGCGCCGTCCGCGGTCACGCGCCGCACTTCTTCGCCCAGGCGGGCAAAGTCGGCGGACAGGATGGACGGGGCGATGCGGTAGGTGGGCGTGCTCATGGCGGGGCTCGGAGGAGGGTGCTTCAAGGGGAAGGCGGTATTTTACCCTCCCCGCGCAGCGTGGCGCTGCCCGCAGGCGGGCAACTCGCGGCGGCTTTGCTTGCCGCCCCCGGAGCCTTGCCGCACAATGCGGCTACCCTGATCCCGCCTGCGATGTGCCGACAATGAGCGAATACGCGTTTTCCGTGGCTGTACGGACCCAGTACCTGACCGACCAGTCAGACCCCGAGCGGGGGCGCCATGCCTTCGCCTACACCATCACGATCCACAATACCGGCGAGGTGGCGGCGCAGCTGATCTCGCGCCACTGGGTCATTACCGATAGCGACAATGGTACCCAGGAAGTGGCCGGCCTTGGCGTGGTCGGGCACCAGCCGCTGCTCAAGCCGGGCGAGCATTTCGAGTACACCAGCTGGGCCACCATCTCGACGCCGGTGGGCTCGATGAAGGGAGAGTATTTCTGCGTGGCCGAGGATGGCCATCGCTTCGAGGTGCCGATTCCGGAGTTTGCGCTGGTCCTGCCGCGCATGCTGCATTGAGGCGCGCCCGCCGGGGCGGGGCCGGGCTGCAATGCGGGCAAGGCCGCCCGCCGGCGTGGCGCGGAACCTATTGGCCCGGCGTGCGGTCCTGATCCTGTCGGGTACGGGCGGCGTCCTGGCCGGCACGCGAAGGATGATTGTCCGGAGCGCGGCTTGGGCGCGGGTTTTTCTTGGCCGTGCCCATGGTCCAGACCACGATAAAGATCAGCAGGAAGAGCGCCAGTCCGGCCTCAAGGGCGAACAGCAGCATGGGATGGGCTTCGAAAAACTTGCTCATGACAGGGCGACAGGGCTACGTGGAGGCGACGGTGGGCATTGTAGGCCATAGCCCGCCACGGCTGGCCGTGGCATCGGCGACAGCCGCCGCATCCGCCGCATCCGCTGCAAGCTGAGTTTTCATCCAATCAAGATGGCATACCTGCATTCCTTTTTCCGCTTTCCGTTTTCTACCCCCCGGGGCTCGGCCGCACAGGCACGCAAGGAGGCCGGCGGGCGCCGGCTCGGCTGGCTGGGGCTGGCCGCCGCGGCCACGCTGCTGGCTGGCTGCATGAGCGGCCCGCCGCCCCGCGTCGAGGGGCCCGGCACGCGGCCCGTGACACCGCCGACCGGTTCCGCGCAGAAGGGCGTCCTGCAGGCCGCCAGCTGGAGCGAGATCGGGGGCTGGGGCCAGGACGACGTGCGCGCCGCCTGGCCGGCGCTGCAGGCCAGTTGCCAGGCCTTGAAGAAGCGCGCCGAATGGAACCGCGTCTGCGCGCTTGGCATGCTGGTCGATGCCGGCGACCTGGGCGCCATGCGCGCCTACTTCGAATCCAACTTCCAGCCCTTCCGCGTGGTCAACAGCGACGGCACCGACAGCGGGCTGATCACCGGCTACTACGAGCCGATCCTGCACGGCGCGCGCACGCGCCAGGGCCAGTACCAGGTCCCGCTGTACCGCAAGCCGCCCCAATGGGGCAACCGGGCGCTGCCGGCGCGCGCCGAACTGCTGCAGAATCCGGCGCTGCGCGGCCAGGAACTGGTCTGGGTGGACGACCCCGTGGAAGCCGCCTTCCTGCAGATCCAGGGCTCAGGCCGGATCCGCCTGCAGGACGGCAGCGTCATGCGGGTGGGCTTCGGCGGTACCAATGACCAGCCGTTCCGCTCCTTCGGCAAGTGGCTGCTTGACCGTGGCGAGATCACGCCGGCGCAGGCCACCATGCAGGGCATCAAGGCCTGGGCGCGCGCCAATCCGGGCCGCGTCGAAGAAATGCTCAACATCAATCCGCGCTTCGTGTTTTTCCGAGAGCTGCCGTCCAACAACGATGGTCCGGTCGGCGCGCTGGGCGTGCCCCTGACCGCGGAGCGCTCCATCGCGGTAGATCCCGCCACCATTCCGCTGGGCGTGCCGGTCTTCCTCTCCACCACCAGGCCGCTCTCCACCGAGCCGATCCAGCGCCTGATGTTCGCGCAGGATACGGGGACCGCCATCAAGGGTGGCGTGCGCGCTGACTTCTTCTGGGGCGCCGGGGATGCCGCAGGCGAAACCGCCGGTCGCATGAAGCAGGGCGGGCGCATGTGGGTGCTGATGCCGCGCAGCTAGGCCGCGGGCCGGCCCTGGCCGGCCACGGACTTTCAGCGCGGGCGCTGGTCGACGATGCGCCGCGCCTTGCCCACCGAGCGCTCCACGCCACCGGAAGGCAGGATCTCGATACTGACGGTGACGCCGATATAGGCCTTGATGTCGTAGGTCAGCTGCTTGTTGGCCTGCTGCGTGGCCGCCGGATCGACGCCGTGCGCGCATTCCACGCGCACGGTCAGCACATCGAGATGGCCGTCCTTGCTCAGCACGCACTGGTAGTGCGGCGCCAGTTCCGCATGCTTGAGGATCAGTTCCTCGATTTGCGAGGGGAACACATTGACGCCCCGAACGATCATCATGTCGTCGGAGCGGCCGGTGATCTTTTCCATGCGGCGGAAAGCCGGGCGGGCGCTGCCGGGCAGCAGGCGGGTCAGGTCACGGGTCCGGTAGCGGATGATCGGCAGCGCCTCCTTGGATAGCGAGGTGAAGACCAGTTCGCCAAACTCGCCATCGGGCAGGACTTCGCCAGTGACCGGATCGATCACTTCCGGATAGAAATGATCTTCCCAGATGGTCGGGCCGTCCTTGGTCTCGGCGCACTCGTTGGCCACACCCGGCCCCATCACTTCCGAGAGCCCATAGATATCCACCGCCGAGATGCCCATGCGCTTCTCGATGGCCAGGCGCATCTCGGGCGTCCAGGGCTCGGCGCCGAAGATGCCGACCCGAAGCGAGGTGGACGCGGGATCGATGCCCTGGCGCTCGAATTCGTCCGCGATGGCCAGCATATAGCTGGGCGTGACCATGATCACTTCGGGCTTGAAATCCTGTATCAGCTGAACCTGCCGCTCGGTCTGGCCGCCGCCGAAGGGGATCGCGGTGAGTCCCGCCTTTTCCACTCCGTAGTGCGCGCCCAGGCCGCCGGTGAACAGCCCGTAGCCATAACTGATATGCACCTTGTCGCCGCGCCGCGCCCCTGCCGCGCGGATCGAACGCGCCATCACCGTGGCCCAGGTGTCGATGTCCTTCAGCGTATAGCCCACCACCGTAGGCTTGCCGGTCGTGCCCGACGAGGCATGGATGCGCGCCACGCGGTCCTGCGGCACGGCAAACATGCCGAATGGATAGTTGTCGCGCAGGTCCTGCTTGGTGGTGAAGGGAAAGCGGGCGAGGTCGGCCAGGGTCCGCACCTGGTCCGGATGCACGCCGGCGGCGTCGAACTTGGCACGGTAGACCGGCGAGTTCTGGTAGGCGTGGTTGAGCGACCATTTCAGGCGTTCCAGCTGCAAGGCCTGCAATTCGTCGCGGCTGGCGGTCTCGATCGGATCGAGCGGCAGATCTGTCAGGCGCGTCATAGTGTCTCCTGCGCGTGGGGGCTTATGTTTATGTATTGGTGTGTCTATGTCGATGGATTCACGCCGGTTCCGGCGGGGTAACCACATGCCCCTTGATCTGGGCGGACTTGCCGCGGAACATCGCCACCACTTCGCCAGCACGGTTGATTACGCGGATATCGTAGATGCCATGCCTGCCCGACAGGACCTGTTCCGTGGCTTCGGCGGTCAGCACGTCGCCACCGTGCACGGGTTTGAGGAATTCGATGCTGCAGCCCGCGGCCACCGTGTTGATATTGTGACTGTTGCAGGCGAAGGCAAAGGTCGAATCGGCCAGCGTGAACATCAGGCCGCCATGGCAGATGCCGTGGCCGTTGAGGAATTCCTGCCGTACCGGCATGGACAGGCGCGCGTAGCCGGGCCGTACGGCCTCAAGAGTAATGCCCAGCCAGCGGCTGCAGGCATCGGCTTCGTACATGCTGGCGGCGGCCGCTTCGGCGAGGGCCTGGGGATTGTGGGTCAAGCTGGTCTCCAGTCGGGGGAGGGAGGGGTATTACCGGCGGCCTTAGCGGCCGGTGAAGCGCGGCGCGCGCTTTTCCAGGAAGGCATTCACTCCCTCGGCATAGTCATGCGAGGCACCCAGTTCGCGCTGCAGGTCGCGTTCCAGGTCGAGCTGGGCGTCGAGCCCCTGGCTCGCGCCGGCGTACATCGCCTGCTTGATGGCTGCCAGCGCGCGCGTCGGCTGAGCCGCCAGGTGGGTGGCCAGGGCCAGCGCTTGCCCGGGCAGCAGGGGATCGTCCATCGCCTCCCAGATCAGCCCCCATTTCTCGGCCTCTTCCGCGCTGAGCTTGTCGCCGGTCATGGCCAGGCCCATGGCGCGCGCCATGCCGATGCGTTTGGGGAGCAGCCAGGTGCCGCCGGAATCCGGGACCAGCCCGATTTTGACGAAAGCCTGGATGAAGCTGGCGGAGCGCGCGGCCAGCACCATATCGCAGGCCAGGGCAAGGTTGGCACCCGCGCCGGCCGCCGTGCCGTTGACAGCGGCGATCACGGGCAGCGGCAATTTTTGCAGGCGCCGGATCAGGCGGTTGAACCACACGTCGATCAATTCGCCCAGATCCGTCATCGCACCGGGCGTGAAATCCAGGTCGGCCAAATCCTGTCCCGCGCAGAAGCCACGCCCTGCGCCGGTCAGCAGCAAGGACCGCGCGCCGCCGGCCTCGACATGGTCGAGCGCCTGCTGCAGCACGGCGTGCATCTCGCGGGTGAAGCTATTGAGCTTGTCGGGGCGATTGAGCGTGATAACCGCTACCTGGCCGTGCCATGCGAGCAGTATCGGGCCGGAAGTCAGGCTGACCTGTGGGGGCATTTCTGGCATCTTTGTCTCCTGCCATGTTTGTGGCTGCTATGTCTGGCGGTACGCCGGCGCTCCCTTATATATAGATGGAAGCGGAGCACCGTTTAAATAAACCGACCAGTCGGTCGGCAAATGGTAGCACTAATTTCCACGCGCGAGTATTGTCTCGCTGGGTAACGAATCGATCCACTTCCAAGAGGAGAACACATGTCGTACGAAAACATTCTGGTGGAGACGCGCGGCCGCGTAGGCCTGGTGACGTTGAATCGCCCGAAGGCCCTGAACGCGCTTAACGACGCGCTGATGGATGAACTGGGCGCGGCCCTGCTTGCCTTTGATGCCGATGAGGCCATCGGCAGCATCGTGATTACCGGCAGCGAGCGTGCCTTTGCCGCGGGCGCGGATATCGGCATGATGGCCAAGTACTCCTATATGGATGTGTACAAGGGGGATTACATTACGCGGAATTGGGAGGCTATCCGCCGCATCCGCAAGCCGGTGATCGCGGCGGTAGCGGGATACGCGCTGGGCGGTGGCTGCGAACTGGCCATGATGTGCGACATCATCATCGCGGCCGATAGCGCCCGCTTCGGCCAGCCGGAAGTCAAGCTGGGCACGATGCCCGGGGCCGGCGGCACCCAGCGCCTGCCGCGTGCCGTGTCCAAGGCAAAGGCCATGGACCTGTGCCTGACCGCGCGCATGATGGATGCGGCGGAAGCCGAGCGTGCAGGCCTGGTGTCGCGCGTGGTCGCGGCCGACAAACTGCTCGACGACGCCCTGGCCGCCGCCGAAACCATTGCCGGCTTCTCGCTGCCAGTGGTCATGATGATCAAGGAGTCGATCAACGCCGCTTACGAGACGAGCCTTTCCGAAGGTGTTCACCTTGAGCGCCGCCTGTTCCACTCGACCTTCGCGACTGAGGACCAGAAGGAGGGGATGGCCGCATTTGTGGAGAAGCGCGCGGCCAATTTCCAGCATCGCTGAAAACTTGATAGGTGAATACCCGAGTAACTTCATCGGGTATTCACCTCCCCGATGCGGCTGGAAAGGGGATATTTTCTTTATGGATCAATGGGTTGATTTCGATCGCCAAAAGGCTCTCTCATACTTGAGTGACAAAGCTGTTGCCAAGTTGGCTTGATCCCCTTAAGATTCGCCCCCTCGCAACACCACT
>NZ_JFJV02000261.1:0-2705 GCF_000611145.1 Cupriavidus sp. SK-3
CGAGTTCGGCCTGCGCCCAGTTGCGCACGGACTCTCGCAGCATCTCGATGTCTTCGCCCAAGTCGAACTTGAGGCCTGGCAGGTCGGTCATGGCGGTCTCCTGATCCGGTTCTGTTACTTGTGTTTTACGGGTTTCGCAATCTTGCGCCGCGATATGTGACAGGTGATGGATGACAAGTGTCAGACGTGGTCAAGCGTGCGCACCACGCACAAGGTCATCAGCATGGTGGCCACCGCCTTGCGCACGCCCGCGGTCTCGGTGAATACATCGCCCTGCGCCACGATCAGCGTGCGGCCGGGCTTGAGCACGCGGCCCACCGCCACCAGCCGCTCGCCCTTGGCCGGCGACAGCAGGTTGATCTTGTACTCCGCGGTCAGCCCCGCCTCACCCTCGCCCACCATCGACAGCGCCGCGTAGCCGCAGGCACTGTCGGCCAGCGCCCCCACGGCGCCACCGTGGAAGAAGCCGTGTTGCTGGGTCACGCCCTCGGACCACGGCATGGCGATCTCGACCTCGCCGCGCGTCACCCGCGTCAGCGCCGCGCCGAAGGTGGTCATCAGGCCCTGGCGGGCGAAGCTGGTGGCGATCGCGTCCGCGCGCGCGGCCGGCAAGGAGGTGGATTCGACGGCAAGAGGCATGGGCTTTCCTTTTGTTCGCCGGCCGGCAACGCAGAGGCCCGGCGCGGACGATGGACTGAGAAGCTATTCTATTTACGTTTACGTAAACGTCAATCAAATCCACCAAAGACCGACTGATAATGCCGCATCAGGCGCTTTTCGCCTCGCCCGCAGGGCCTTCCACGCCTGTCTGGGCCGCCAGCAGTGCCCGGCACTGCCGTTCATGCTGATCGATTTCCGCAAGCTGCGCCTGCAGGTCCTCGAGCTGGCGCTCCAGCGTGCCGCGATGGTGCGCCAGCGAGTGCAGGAAGCGCTCGAGTTGCGGTGCCGTGTCGCGCGGCGATTCGTAGAGATCCAGGATCTCGCGGATTTCGTTCAGCGTCAGGCCCAGGCGCTTGCCCCGCACCGTGAGCTTCAGGCGGGTGCGCTCGCGCCCGTTATAGACACGCTTGCGCCCGCTCGGGCCTTCGCGCTCGGGCGACAGCAAGCCCTGGTCCTCATAGAAACGAATAGCGCGGGGCGTGACATCGAACTCGCGGGCGAGATCGGTGATGGTGTACGTCGGCGTGGCTGGCGAATCTGGCATGGTGACCCAGTAAAAAAGTGAACGGTCGTTCGGTACAGAATGAAGTTTTCGCTTAATATTGAAAAAGCCCGCTCCGGTTGACGTTAACGTTAGCGTCAAGTAAAGCGGCTGGCAACCGTGGCGTGCATCGCCATTTTGCGACGGCTACCGTGACAACGAGAAAGCCCGCCTGCATGCGGCAGCGCATGCACAGGGCTTCGGACGAGAGAGACTCCCCATGAACGCACTCGAACACCAACTCCAATATCCGTTTGGCGACACCATGCCCGCCGGCGGCGCGCGGCAGGAAGTGGCGCCAGGCGTCTACTGGCTCCGCATGCCCCTGCCCTTCGCGCTGGACCACATCAACCTGTGGCTGGTGCGCGACCGCATCGACAGCCGCGACGGCTGGACCATCATCGACTGCGGCGTCACCAACGACACCATCAAGGCGCACTGGGAAACCATATTCGCCAATGAACTCGAAGGCCTGCCGGTGCTGCGCGTGCTGGCCACGCACTGCCACCCCGACCACATCGGCCTGGCGCACTGGCTGTGCAAGCGCTGGGACGCACGGCTATGGATGAGCCTGGGCGACTATATGAACGCCCGCGTGATGGGTGGCGGGGGCGGCGTTGGCTCCAACGCCGGCGGCGACTTCGCCGCCAGCCACTTCGCCCGCCACGGCCTGACCGACCCCGACAGCCTGGAAAAGCTGCGCGCGCGCAAGAGCTACTACCCGACGCTGGTGCCCGACCTGCCCACCCAGTACCGGCGCATGATGGACGGCGATATCGTCAATATCGGCACCGACCCCGCCAGGTCCGGCTGGCGCGTGATCACCGGCTTTGGCCACGCGCCCGAACACGTCGCGCTGTACAACGCCGGCATCAATGTGCTGATTTCCGGCGACATGGTGCTGCCGCGCATCTCCACCAATGTCAGCGTGTTCGACATGGAACCGGAAGCCAATCCGCTCAAGCTATACCTGGATTCCCTCGGCAAGTACGAGCCGCTGCCCGAGGATGTGCTGATCCTGCCGTCGCATGGCAAGCCCTTCCGGAACCTGCATACGCGGATCCGGCAACTGCGCGAGCACCATGTAGACCGCCTGGCCGAGACGCGCGCGGCCTGCGAGGAAAAGCCGTGCAATGCGCATGACATCGTCGGCGTCATGTTCAAGCGGCAATTTGATATTCACCAGATGACGTTCGCGATGGGCGAAGCGCTGGCCCACTTGCACCTGTTGTGGCACGCGGGGGAAGTCAGCCGGGAAGTCGGGGCCGACGGCGTAGTCAGGTTCAGGATGTTTGCCTGACATCGAAGTCCCGGGCTTGGCATACGAACCGGGAACAGCATAGCCAACCGGCGGCAGCCGTGTGGCGCGCCCGAAAAGCGAGCCGCACCCCAGCGCGATGCAAAGCGAGCCCCCCACGCGATGCGAAGCGAGCCGTCAAGGTATACCAGGCCGTATGGGGCGCCTCGTCGGCGGGCAAAAAGAGCGGAAAAGAGGGACCCATGT
>NZ_JFJV02000262.1:0-50293 GCF_000611145.1 Cupriavidus sp. SK-3
ACACGGATGGCGCCCGTACCGGCAAGTTCGACGTATTCACCGATGGCGCCAATGTCTGAGCGCAGGCAAGCGCGGGAACGGGATCGCCAGGGCGCGGAGCCGGTTCGCACCGGTTCCACCGCCTGAACGGCGACCCGGGCAGGGAATGAAACAAGGTTAGACATTTGAATGGGAGTGCATCATGAACCTGCGGGACAGCTTCCTGATCCTGGCTGGCTGGGTGGTCCTCTGCGTGGCCAGTGGCTCTCTGATCACGGTGGTGGCGCAAGTGCTGCCGGCTTGAGTGAGCATGGAACGACTTGTGCGAATGCACACGAAATTGGCTTGAGGATCTATCAATAGATAGATAAGATCTCGCTATGAAAACGCAATCCGTACGCGAACAACTGCTCGAACACACGCTGGTGCTGATCCGCCGGCGCGGTTTCAATGGTTTCAGTTACCGCGATCTGGCCGATCTGGTCGGGGTCAAGACTTCGAGCATCCACTATTACTTTCCCGCCAAGGACGACCTGGTGCTGGAGGCGGTGAAGGAATACAGCGCCCGCATCTCGGAGCGGCTGCGTAGCGTGGATTCGTCGCTTTCACCGCGCGAACAGGCGGAGGGTTATCTCAATTTCCTGCGTACCGCGGCCTGCGGCGACCAGATCTGCCTGGCAGGCATGTTGTCCACCGAGACGCTATGCCTGCCGGAGTCGGTCCATACCGAACTCAAGCAGTTCTACCGCATGAACGAAAACTGGCTGATGGGCCTGATCGAACGCGCCCAGAGTGAGTATGGCAAAGTCTACCCGGTGACGCCCCGCGCACTGGCGCAGGTGATCTACGGTGCGCTGCAAAACGGCTTGATCGTTGCCCGCTTGTTCGGGGCGCCCGAACGGCTGGAGTCGGCGGCGGATCTGTTGATGGCCTCGGTGTCCGAGTAAGCACGCCGGCACATGAAAAAGCCGACCCTTCGAGGTCGGCTTTTTGTTTGGGCGATGCAACCGGAGATCCGCCCGGAGATCCGCCGCCGCATCAGCCCGGCGTGTCCGCCACTACCTTCCAATGCTCGCCTGACTCCTGCGCGCGGCCGTCCCGCGCCAGCTTGAGCAGGTGCGCCAGCAGCGAGTGCTTTGCCACTGGCAGCATGCGTTCGGGCACGTCGTCGTAGACCCGCAGGAGCAGGGTGTCGATGTCGGTTTCCCCCAGGTCGCGCAGCGCGTTGAGCACTTTGGCTTCGCGCTGCATGCGGTGACGGATCAGGGTGCGGATGGCATCGGCGGGCCTGGGCATCAGGAAGCCGTGGCCAGGCGCGAGCCATGCCAGGTCTTCATTCTGCAAAGCGGCCAGCGAGGCCAGGTAAGCCTGCATATCGCCGTCGGGCGGATTGATCACAACGGTGGAGCCCTGCATCACGTGATCGCCGGTGAACAAGGTCTTTTCTTCTTCGAGCAGGAAGCACAGGTGGTTGGACGCGTGCCCCGGCGTGTGGATCACCCGCAGCGTGCAGCCATTGCCCAGCGACAGGCGCTCGCCATGCTCCAGGATGCGCCCGGGCTGGAACGTCTGGTCCTGCCGCGATGTCGGCGGGGCGGGCCGGCCCAGCACCGGGGCGCCGGTGGCGGCCTTCAGCCGGGGCGTCGCCGGCGAGTGGTCGATGTGCGTGTGGGTGGCGAGGATCCAGCGGATTGGCCCGGGCGCGGCTGCCAGCACGGCGGCTACATGGGCTTCATCGTCGGGGCCCGGATCGATCACCGCCCACTCGTTGCGCGCGGGATCGCCCACAAAGTAGGTGTTGGTGCCGGGCCCGGTCATGACGCTGCCATTGTTGGCGGTGACGCGCCAGACGCGCTCGGACAGGCGCACCGCGACACCTGGCGCCAGTTCGTAGCGTGCATGTCCTTCGCCGTGCGGGTCGATGCGCTCGATCTCCGCATAGGCCGCCTCGCTCGGCAAGACGGGGCGCGGGCCACCGCTGCCTTGGGCCAGGCGAGGCATGATGCGCGCGATGTCGCGCAACTGCGCGGCATGGTCAAAGCAGGCCTGCGCGGTGTCGAAACGGGCAATGGACGCGAGCGTGCGCCGCGTGACGGGCACGGTCTTGATACCGCTTGCCGGGTCGATGGCATCGCCGGGGCGCACCCAGATATGCTCCATGGCCTCGTCGCCATCGTGCGCTGCGGTCTGCCCGGGGGGCGCCACGGCGACGAAGAAGCGCGTGTCGAAGCGCTTGGGCAGGCCGGGCGGCGTCAGCCAATGGCTGTGGTAGGCCAGGCGGTCCACCGCCAGGCGCACATTCAGGCGCTCGCACAGTTGCGCCATGCCCGGGCCGCCACGCCGGGCGGACTGCCGCAGCCAGTCATGCCGCGCCGCGTCGAGGGTATCCAGCGCGATCAGCTCGCCACCGGCATCGCTGGCAAATAGCAGGCCGGCTTCCTCGAAGCACTCGCGCACGGCCGCCAGGTAGAAATCCAGGCCGCCGTCCGGCAGCTTGAGGCGCTGGCTTGCCGCGGCGTCGTCCAGGCCGGCGCAGACATCATGCAAGGCCCTGTCCTGGGGGTCGAGCGTGCCGCCGGGAAAGACAAAAGCGCCGCTGCTGCGGTCGTCGTTGCGCTCGGGGCGCCGCACCAGCAGCACTTCCATGCCGGCCGCGCCATCGCGCACGACCAGGATGCTTGCCGCGTGGCGCAGGGAGGTGGATCGGGATCGCAAAGGGGGGGTGCTTCCGCTCTGTTCTTGTTCGCTCATGTGGGGCGGGTTCCTGATTGACTGGCTGGGTTCAGGCGATAGTGTAGCGGCATCGCCCGGCTATGCCACCGAGGGAAAGCGAGACAGGAAAAGGGCGCTGCCGATACGCGGGTAGATACGGAGGTGCCGCGGCAGCCTTGGAAGGGCGCCGGCCATTAAGATGCTGGCATCACCCCACCCGCCGACCTGCCGCTGTGTTCGCCGGGGGGGTGAGAAGCAGCGCGCACTGTTTGCGGCGCTGCAAGCCGTTTCGGCCCGCCTGAGATGCAAGACATGCCCGACGTGCGAATGCGCCGGGTGGGGCGAAACCAGACAAATACTGGGGGAGACGCCGATATGAACCGAAAGGGTCTGCTTGATGCAGCCGCGGTACTGGAAGACCTGGCCGCCGGCCTGCAGCCGGACCGGAACCGCCTGGTGGCGGGCGCGCAGGCGCTCGAGACCATGCACGCCGATCACCCGTCGTGGCGCGATATGACCGACGCTTCGTTCGGGCTGCAGGCGCTGGCCGCGGGCGGCGCGCTGGACCTGGACCAGAAGGGGCGCGCGCGTGCCGCGCGGCTGGCGGAAGTCATCAGAAGCCTGGTTGATTCCTTGTAGTCCGCCGGCCCGCCGCTGCTAGGGCGGGCGGCGGCGCCACTGCCGGCTAGGCCAGCGAAAGAACCACCAGCACGGCGCCGGTCATGGCAACCAGGTCCTCGATCAACGCTGCCGGCCGGTCCCTGCCAAACGCCGCCGCAAGGCGCGCGCGAATGGCCGCGCCGCCGAGCGTGCCGATCACGGCGCCAATGGCGCCAAGGATGGCACCGCCCGCCAGCATGCCGCTGCCCGCCCCGATCGCGGCGCCGGCGAGGGCGCCCGTGACAATGCGCGCGCCGAACTGCTGCGGCACCTTGCGGCTCGGCGTGGCGGGCAGCTTGTCGGTGACAAGCTCGGCCAGCGCCAGCACGCTGAGGATCCAGGGCGTGAACCGGTAACCCATGAAGGCCAGCCAGTTGCCTGACAGATCCAGCAAGCCAAGGCTGGCCGCCCAACTGACGGCAGCGGGCGCCGTCATGGCGCGCAGGCCGGCCACGATGCCGATGAACAGCGAGAGCAGGTAGAGCGTCATGGAGTCTGTCCTCGATCAAGGTTGACGAATGGCGCAAGCCACGCCCGGTGCGCTGGCGCGAACCGGGGACAACGCAAATCCGGACTGCCATCATTCGTCACCCGACCCGCGACGCATGCACAAGGACCGGGGGGGGCGGAATCGCCTCGAACGGGCCGCGCGACGAGCTTATGCCGGCGCCTTGCGCGGGCCTGTGCGCTAGCCCACATGCGGCGGAAGTGCGTCCCGTGGAAGAAGGGACGCCCCGTCCTTACAACATCGTCTCGACCTGCGCGAGCAGCTTGCCCAGGGCGCGCTCCATCACGGCGCGTTCCTGGGTGGTGAGGGCGGACATCAGCGTTTCGTGCCGGCCGGAAGCCACCCGCATGATCTTCTCGTACAGCGGCTTGCCGGTGGCGGACAAGGAGATCAGCACCGCGCGGCCGTCGGTCGGAGACGGTTCGCGCTTTACCAGTCCCTGTTTGATAAGGTGATCGGCCGCGCGGCTGGCCTGGCTCTTGTCCAGGTTGGCGAAGCGCGCGAGATCGATCACCAGGAAGGGGCCGAATTCGCCAATGGCGGCGAGCGTCCGCGCCTCGCTCAGCGACAGGCCGAGTTCGTCTGTGTATGCGCGCGCGATACCGCGGTCGAACTGCTTGACGATGCGGTGCAGCCGATAGGTGGCGAAGTCGGAAAGCGACGGCTTGGGGCTGGTCATGGTTAGCAGGGCCGGGTAGGGCAAGGCGGGCAGTATGCCTGCATCGTCGTCATTCGGGGAGGGTGCCGCTGTGCCCGCCGAAGCTATCCGAGACCTCCTGCAGCAGCCGCGTGGCATCCGCGAAGCCGGCATGGCGGCCGAGTGCCAGCAGTGCGACCCGGGCCAGGTAGAGGGAAGCATCGCGCTCGCCGAGTGCTGTCATGCGGTAGCACATCGCCGTGTAGATTTCATCGAGTTCGGTCGGGGTCATGGTGGTTTGCATACTGTCCTCCGTCTTTCCGCTTCAATCGTCTTGAGTCGTCTTGAGTCGTCTTGAGTCGTCTTCAATATTCTTCAGTCGATTCGCATGGCCAGGGCGATGGCATCCCGCACATCGCTGGCGCGGGCATGCTTCCAGCGTCCACTCACATAGCCATCGGGGCGGATCAGGTACAGCGTGCCGTCGGTGGCGTCCAGCGCGCGCCGCACGGCATCGTCCGGATCGGCCAGCCTGCCGGCCGCCGGTGCCGCGCCGGCAATCAGGCGGCAGTCCAGTTCCAGGCCATCCGCGCATAGCTCGCGCAATCCTGGCACGACGGCGTCCGGATCCTGGCCGGCGCCGGCAAAGCAGAAGGCGGTGAAGCCCGTGCCGAGGCAGCGGAGCAGCGAAGCCGGCTTGCCCTGCGCGTCGAGCACCGGCATGTCCGGCAGCGCGGCGCCCGGCGCGGGCCCGGTGGCGAAGGCCGGGTCGTCCGCCGCGGCGATGGGCGAGTCGGCAAAGGTGGCAGGGCTCGTCTGGCGCGGGTTGATCAGCGAGCGCAGCTCCGCATGCCTGGCGGACAGCCCCAGCACCGCTTCGCGCATCAGGGTGAAAGCGGGCGAGGGCGGGGCCATGAACTCCGTGCTCTTGGCGCCAAAACGCATGTTCTCGCGCGCGGCGGCCACGCGCTCGCTGGAATAGGACGGCAGCAGCCCGGGCGAGGCCTTGCCGCGCACGGCTAGCGCAAGCTTCCAGGCCAGGTTGAAGGCGTCGTCGAAGCCGCTGTTCAGGCCGCGCACGCCGAAGATGGGCACCAGGTGCGCGGCATCGCCGGCAAAGAGCGTGCGGCCGTGCACGTAGTCGTCCAGCGTCAGGCACTTCGCGTTGTAGATCGAAATCCACAGCGGCTCCCACGGCGCGGTGACGCCCATCATCGCCAGGTGGCTGGCCACGCGCGGCAGCACGTTTTCCGGCTTGACCGCCTGCTCCGCATCCTCGTGTTCGCCGACCTGGTAATCGATGCGCCAGACCTTGTCCGGTTGCTGGTGCAGCAGGATGGTGGAGCCAGGGTTGGACGGCGGATCGAACCACGCCAGCCGCTCGACCTCGCGCGGCGCGTCGATGGCGATATCCACGATCACGTAGCGCCCCTCGTACTGCATGCCGCGCAGCGACAGCCCCAGCGCATCGCGCACGGCGCTGCGGCCACCATCGGCGGCCACCAGCCAGTCCGCGCGCACGGTGTAGGTGGCGTCGCCCGCTGCCACCGCCAGCGTCGCGCCGCCGGCGTCCTGCGCGACGCCGGTGACGCGGTTCTGCCAGCGCACTTCGATCAGTCCGGGGTAGCGCGCGATGGCGTCCAGCAGGTATTGCTCGATGTAGTACTGCTGGATATTCACCATCGGCGGGAAAGCCTGCCCGGCCTCGTGCGGCATGGTGAAATGCAGCACTTCCTCGTTGCGGTAGTAGCTGCGGCCGCCGGTCCACGCGAGCCCTTTGCCGAGGACCGGCGCGGCGACGCCGAGCGCATCGAGGATTTCGAGCGAGCGCCGGGAAATGCAGATGGCCCGGCTGCCTTCGCAGGTGCCGTCGTCGGCCTCCAGCACCACGCTGGGGATGCCGTGGCGGGCCAGGGCCAGCGCAACCGCCAGCCCGACCGGGCCGCCGCCGGCAATGACGACCTGCCGCGGCGCATCCGTGCCGTCGGGGTTCAGCACCGGCATGGATGCGGCGTGGACTTCGCGCTGGTACATGTCTTGTCTCCTGGTTGTGTGCGCAACCAGTTCAAGATATACCAAAATGGTTGCGGGCACAACCAGATTGCTAAAGGCTGCGTGGAAGGCGCCCCTTAGAATTCGACCATCGCAAAGTCCTCCTTGCCCACGTCGCACAGCGGGCAGCGCCAGCCGGCAGGGATGTCCTCCCAGCGGGTGCCGGGCGCGATGCCCTCTTCAGGCAGGCCGGCGGCCTCGTCGTAGACCCAGCCGCAAATGATGCATACCCATTGCCTGAATTCGCCGGCGACGGCCGTGGCCGAGGCAGCCTCAATCGGCCTTGCTGTGTCATCTGGCCCGGTTTTATCCGCCTGCGCCGGCTCATCCAGGCTGAAGACAAGCGGCGCCGACGTGCCTTGCCCGCCAGCGGCCACGCGGGCCTGCAGCAGCGCAAGGAGCTGTTGCGCCTCTTCCGCCGTCAGGTCGATCCAATACGGATCGCCCGCGCCGTCATTCAGGCGGTCAGGGGAAAACTGGATCTCTACTGCGGTGCCTTTTTTGTACATGCCAATGAAATCGGGGTTGCGCCGGGGGGCGTAGTGTCGCTCAGGATGCTGGTCAGCCGGGAAACAGCACGCCGGCGAGCCATTGCCGGAAATCGGCAACGACATCCGCATTCAGTTCGTGGCCGATCGGGTAGCGCCGGGTCTGGTGTGCAACGCCCAGCGCATCCAGCCACTGGTCAGCGCGTTCCGCCCAGCCAACCGGCAGCTTGTTGTCGAACTCGCCGTGGGCGATGAAGGCCGAGAGCCCGGCAAGCGCCTCGCGCGGTGCGAGATGCGGCTCGATTTCCGGCAGGATGCGGCCGCTGAGCACGGCAAAGCCGGCGACGTCGGCCGGCGCGCTCAGGCCGACACTGGCGCTGAGGATGCCGCCCTGGCTGAAGCCGGCGATCACTGTGCGCGCGGGCATGGCGCCATCCTGCGCACGCAGCGCGCGCACCAGCGCAATCAGTTGCTGGCGGCTGCGCTCCGCCTGGGCGGCGTTGATGGCGGGCGCGCCGCCCTGGAAGCTGACCTCGAAGAAACCGTACTGGCCCGGCGCAAAGGTCAGCGGGCCTTGCACCAGTACCACCTGGACACGCGGATCGATACGCGTGGCCACCGCCGCGAGGCTGGTCTCGTTGCTGCCCACGCCATGCAGAAGGAGCAGCCGCGCTGCCGGCGTCGTGTCCGGCAGCGCGTTGCGCAGGCGATAGCGCAAGCCCGTTGCGGCGTCCTGGGTCAGTGGGCTGATGTCGTTGCTGGTGGTGTTCATATCATCTCGGGTCTGGTAACGCTTGCCTTGAAGGCGCGTGGCACCGGTCAGGCCGCCACGGGTTGGTCGTGCCGGTATTGGCCGATCACATAAGACTCCATCGACAGGATGCCGTACGTAATGCCGCCGTCGATCACCTGCAGCGGTTCGCCCGCCGCGGCCGCGCCGATGGCCACCAGCAGCGGCAGGAAATGCTCGTCGGTCGGATGGGCGCGCTCGGCGTGCGGCGCCAGCCGCCGGTAGTCGATCAGCGGCTGGACATCGCCATCGCGCATGGCATTGCGCGTGGCCTCGCGCACCCATTGCGTGAATTGCGCCACATAGGGCGCATCGCCGCCGCCGTGGCCGCGGAACTCATAGAGGTTGTGGGTCATGCTGCCGGAGCCGACGATCAGCACGCCCTGGCCGCGCAGCGGCGCCAGGGCGCGGCCAAAGGCCAGCGCGCCCGCCGGGTCCAGCGGCTGCGGCAGCGATACCTGGAACACCGGCACCTGCGCCTCGGGATACAGGTGCCGCAGCGGCACCCACGCGCCGTGATCCAGCCCGCGCCGCGGGTCCGTCCCCGCCTGGTAGCCGGCCTGTGCAAGCAGTTCCGCCGTGCACGCGGCCAGCGCGGGGTGTCCGGCTGCGGGATAGCGCAACGCGTACAGATCGCGCGGAAAGCCGCCGAAATCGTGAATGGTCTCGGGCAGCGGGCTTGCGGTCACGCGTACGCCGCCCTGGGTCATCCAGTGCGGCGAGACCACCAGCACCGCCTCGGCGGCCGGCAGCGCGCGGCCCAGCGCGGCAAGTTGCGGGCCGGCAAGGCTCGGCTCGATGGCGAAGGTGGGCGCGCCGTGGGAGACGAACAGTACGGGAAGAGGAGTAGCGGCTGACATGGCGGAAGTCCCATCTCGAAAACTGCCAGTCTATTGATTCGAATGGTGATGATAAATAGCCTTTATCGTGATATATAGTCCCGATAATCGAGACAATCAGGCACAAGCCGACACGTAGCGCATGGACCGGGCCCTGGAAATGAGTGTGTTTGCCGCCGTCGTCGAGGCCGGCAGCTTTATCGGCGCGGTGGAAGGCCTGCGCATGTCCAAGGCGGCGGTCTCGCGCCATGTGGACGCGCTGGAGCAGCGCCTGGGCGTGCGCCTGCTGCAGCGCACCACCCGCCGGCTGTCCCTGACCGAGGAGGGGCGGATCTTCTATCAGCGCGCCAAGGAGGTGCTGGCCGCACTTGACGATGCCGAGTCCGAGATCACCTCGCGCACGCAGGAGCCCAGCGGCCTGATCCGCATCAATGTGCCGCTGACGTTCGGCATCATGCATCTCGCGCCGCTCTGGAGCGCATTCATGCAGGTGTATCCCCAGGTCGACCTGGACATCACCCTCAACGACCGCGTGGTGGATCTCGTCGATGAAGGCTACGACCTCGCGGTGCGGATCGGCGACATGCCAAGCTCCGCGCTGATCAGCCGCAAGCTGGCCAGCACGCGCATGATGCTGTGCGCATCGCCCGCCTACCTGGCGCGGCACGGCGCGCCAGCGCATCCGCAGGAACTGGCGAAGCATCGCGTGCTCGCCTACACCAACTGGTCCGGCCGCGACGAATGGCATTTCGATGGCCCGGACGGCAAGGCAAGCGTGGGCACGCGCGCCCGTGTGTACACCAACAACGGCGACACCTGCCGCGCCATTGCGCTGGCCCATGGCGGCATCATGCTGCAACCGAGCTTCATGCTGCAGGAAGACCTGCGCAGCGGGGCACTGGTCGAACTGATGCCCGAATACCGGGCGAGCGAACTCGGCGTGTACGCGGTCTACCCGACGCGCAAACAGCTCCCGCTCAAGGTGCGCCGGCTGGTGGATTACCTGGTGGAGGCGTTTCGGGATGTGTCGTGGGGAGAGGGGGGGTAGGGCGAGGCGGCCTGGCTTGTGCAGGAATCCGGCCTGTCGCAAGCGGATGGCCCTTGCACAGTCCTTTCCGCTCGCCCGCTATTCCGCGCCCGCTGTTCCGCGCTTCGAACAGGCTGCCGCACGCCGCGCTAGCGGCCCGATTCGCTGAAACGGCGGGACGCCGCGTCCGCGCGAAACACCAGCGGCGCCTCGTGCGCCGTGGCCTGCAACTGGCCGTGGGCGGCAAGGCGTCCATGCAGGACGACTTCGCGCACGGTGGCGTGATCCGGCGATTTGTCGCAAACGGGATCGGTGCGGTTGGCATCGCCCGTCAGCAGGTAGGCCTGGCAGCGGCAGCCGCCGAGGTCGTTCTCCTTCTCGTCGCAGGACCGGCACGGCTCCGGCATCCACGCGGTGCCGCGATAGCGTTGGAACGCATCGCTGTGGTACCAGATGTCGTGCAGCGATTGCGTGCTCACGTTCGGCAGGATGAGGCCGGGCAGCATGCGCGCGGCATGGCAGGGCAGCGCGGCGCCGTCAGGCGATATCCCGAGAAACACAGAGCCCCAGCCGTTCATGCATTTCTTGGGCCGCGTCTCGAAATAATCCGGCACCACGAACAGGATGCGGCAGCGCTTGCCGATCCTGGCGCGGTAGGCCGCCACGACCGCTTCGGCCTCGCGCAATTGCGCTTCGGTCGGCATCAGTGCCAGCCGGTTCTCCCAGGCCCAGCCGTAGTACTGGGTATTGGCCAGTTCCAGGTATTCGGCGCCCATATCCAGCGCCATGTCGATGATGGTGCCGACGTGGGCCAGGTTATGCCGGTGCAGTACGCAGTTGAGCACCATCGGGTAGCCATGCGCCTTGATCCGTTTTGCCACCCGCTGTTTCAGGTCGAAGGTGCGGGTGCCCGACAGGAAGTCGTTCATCTCGCGGGTGGCGTCCTGGAACGAAAGCTGGACATGATCGAGCCCGGCCGCGCGCAGCGCGCCCAGTCGTGCGTCGGTCAGGCCCACGCCGGAGGTGATCAGGTTGGTGTAGAAGCCCAGTTGCCGGGCATGGCCGACCAGCGCTTCCAGGTCGTCGCGCACCAGCGGCTCGCCGCCCGAGAAGCCAAGCTGGGCGGCGCCGAGCGCGCGTGCTTCCTCCAGGACCCGCCGCCATTGCGCGGTGTCGAGTTCCGGGCCGTAGCGTACGTAGTCGACCGGGTTGGAGCAGTAGGCGCAGTGCAGCGGACAGCGGTAGGTCAGCTCCGCCAGCAGCCACAGCGGCGGACCCGGTTCAGACGAGCCAGCCGCGTTCGCAGGCATGTTCGACAAAGGTGCGCACCTCGGGGGCAATGCCCTGCACGCCGAAGGACGTCTGCAGTTCGTCGATCAGCATGTCGAGCGTATGGGCGCCGTCGCAGCGCTGCAGGATGGCGGCGGCGCTGTCATTCAGCTTGACCATGCCTTCAGGATAGAGCAGCACCCATGCCTTCTGGGCCTCTTCCCATTGCAGGCGGTAGAGCGTGTCGAGCCGTGGCATGGCGGGAGCGGTCTCGGGGGTGACGGGCGTGGCGGGGGCGTTCATATGGGATAGGCCTTTTCGATGGCATCCAGCATCGACCACAGGATGTCGAGCTTGAACTGCAGGATTTCCGTGGCGCGCTGCTGTTCGGCCGGCGTGCGGAAATAGTCCAGAGTGACGCGCAGGCCGTGATCGACATCGCGCTGCGCCAGCGGAATGCGCGAACGGAAATAGCTTAGCCCCTCGGCCTCGATCCAGGGGTAATGCTGGGGCCAGCCGGCCAGCCGTTCCTTGTGGATGGCGGGCGCGAACATCTCGGTGAGCGAGGAGCACACGGCCTCCTGCCAGGGAGCGCGCCGGGCGAAGTTGACGTAGGCATCCACCGCGAAGCGCACGCCGGGCAGCACCAGCCGTTGAGACCAGAGTGCCTCGCGCGTCAGCCCCACAGCCTCGCCGAGCCGGCTCCAGGCTTCGATGCCGCCGGGCTCGGTGGCGGTGCCGTCGTGGTCGAGGATGCGTATCACCCACTCTCGCCGCGTTTCGCGGTCGGGGCAGTTGGAGAGGATGGCGGCATCCTTGAGCGGGATATTGACCTGGTAGTAGAAGCGGTTGGCCACCCAGCCCTGGATCTGCTCGCGCGAGCATTGCCCGCTGGCCATGCGCCGGTTGAAGGGGTGATGGATGTGGTAGCGCGATTCGAGTCCGCGCAGCCGCCCTTCGAAGGCCGCACGTTCCTCGGGGGAAACCGGTTGGGGGAGTGTTGCGGGCGTCACAGGGCGATCTCCATGCCGTCGTAGGCCACCTCGATCCCGTGCGCCGCCAGTTCGCGGCGCTCCGGGGAGTCGTCCACCAGGATCGGGTTGGTGTTGTTGATATGAATCAGGATCTTGCGCGCCGCCGGCGCTTCGTCCAGTGCCGCGATCATGCCGTGCGGGCCGGACTGTGCCAGGTGGCCCATGTCGCCGGCGAGCCTGGACGACAGGCCGAGCCGGCGCATTTCATCGTCGGTCCAGAAGGTGCCGTCGACCAGGATCACGTCGGCCTGGGCCAGTTCCGCGCGCACATGCGGTTCGATGCTGCCCAGCCCGGGGGCGTAGAACACGCGCTTGCCACCGGCGCTGACGATGCGCAGGCCGATATTGTCTCCACGCTGCGGCGCGGCGCGGTTGGGGGAGTAGGGCGGTGGCTTGCTGTCCAGCGGGATCGCATGCAAGGTCAGCCCTGCCAGCGGCGGCACGGTGAAAGCACTCGCGTCCAGCGGCAGCGGATGCGTCTCCAGGGTGCAGTAGTGGGACAGGATGCGGGACAGCGGGAAACCTTCGGACAGGTCCCGCAGCACCGGGGGCGTGGCGTAGACGGGCAGGGCGCTGCGGTGCTCGCGCAGCATCAGCAGGCCGGTGACGTGGTCGATCTGCGCGTCCATCAGCAATACGGCGGCGATGCCGGTGTCGCGCGCCGCGCGGGCTGGCTGCAGGGCCGGGGTGGCGCGGATCTGGGCCAGGACGTCCGGCGAGGCGTTGACGAGGAGCCAGTGGATGCCATCTTCGGTCAGCGCGATGGAGGATTGCGTGCGGGCCGTGGCGGCGATGGTGCCGCGGCGCAGGCCGTCGCAGTTGCAACAGTTGCAGTTCCATTGTGGAAAGCCGCCGCCGGCGGCGGAACCTAGTACCCGAAGTGTCGTCATGGCCTGGTGCCTGTCCAGCCGGAGCCAAGGAAAAAGCCCGCTGGACAGCGGGCTTTCGCGGATTCCGCCTTCCGCCGGTCAGCGGTTGGCGATGTACATGGTGATTTCGAATCCGTACCGCATATCGATGTATGCGGGAGTGGTCCAGGTCATTGGCGGCTCCTTTCAGATCGGGGGTAGGCAAGTACAGCATAGTTCATGCAGAGGTAACGGCGGGACATCGGGCCGGATTTCGGTTAAGTGCGGCATCGCACTTTTGCGCCTGCAGCATCATGCAACCATGGCTTGCCTCCGCATCTCGGGGCACAGGCGTACCCTTCGCACCGACAATCCCGGCCTGCAACAGGCTCCACCTGCGTCAGAGGACGCCTTCGTGCCATGCACCATCATGGGTTCTTCATGCCCGGGACACCAGTGGCTTCATCGCTTGCCCCGCCGGTCGGGCGGGACAGACGGCCTCGGCATCCAGGTTACTTGGATCGCTCGCGCAATGTTCTTAATTCACTTTTCCCACCAGCCAGCGAAAGTGTACGGTGTGCAAATGGCACCCCTCAGGACACTTCAGACACTTCAGACACTTCGGGCAATTCATCAGTCGTTTTTCTGGAACGGAGTAAGGCATGAATCACTCATCTCGTCCCGTCGGCGCGGTCGTGCTGGCCGCCGCCATGCTGGCCGGCCTGTCTGGGTGCGGCAGTGCGCCGAAGAGTGAGCCAGCCGCGGGCATGGTGCCGGACCAGGACGTCAACGATGCCTACGTCTACCTGCTGGGCCGCCTGCTTGTCCTGCGCCAGGAGCAACTTGACTTCCAGCAAGACGGTTTCCAGTGGAACCAGATCCTGCACCGCGATGTGGGCGGCGCTTCCTGGGCCAATCCGAACCTGGATGTTGCCTACAGCGAGGCCTGGATCGCGGTGGACGAGAAGACTTGCGCGGTCGTTAACGTGCCGCGCATCAAGGGGCGCTACTACACGGTCCAGTTCCTGAACGGGTGGGGGGAGACAGTCGCCAACATCAACGAACGCAACTATCCCGGCCATCCCGGCGGCAATTTTGCGATGTGCCTGAAAGGCGCCACCGCGCCCCTGCCACCGGATGCGAAGCGCATCGACCTGCCGGGCAAGGCGACGCGCATGCTGGCGCGGGTGGAGTTGGGCGCGGACAAGAAGCAAGCCATCGCCCTGCAGCGACGGATCACGATCCGGATGACCGGCACGCCGCAGATCGCCCCGATTCCCGCCACCCCGGCTTTCAGCAACGACACGCTGCCCGGCGTGGAAGCCTTCGACTCGGCCGCCATCGCGCTGGACAGCGAGCCGGACATCAATCCGGGCATGGGCGACGTCCGGGCCAAGGTACGCGCAGTGAGCGGTGCGGTGGCCGGCAACCCCGCCGAACGCGCGCGGGTGGACAAGGTCATCCGCGAGAAAACGCTGCCGGAGTTCCTCAAGTCGTTTTCCACTGCGGGCACCATCAGGAATGGCTGGAACCGGCCCGGCACGATTGGCAAGTACGGAGACGATTACCGGACCCGCACCCGTATCGACATGGCTGGCATCTGGGCCAACAGCACCGATGAGGTGGTGTACTTCAAGACAGATACCGACGGGACAGGCGAGCGGCTGGACGGCGGCAACGCGTACACCATCACCTTCGCCAAGGCCGACCTGCCGGCTGGCCACGTGAAGTACTTCTGGTCGGTGATCGCGGTGGATTCCAGTGACTTTCGCGTGATCCCGAATCCCAGGAACCGGTTCCTGATCAACAAGCAGTCCAGGCTGAGCTACGGGAAGGACGGTTCGCTGACGCTGTACTTCGCGCCGTCCAGGCCGGACGGCGCACCGGACGGCAACTGGCTGCCGACCCCCAGGGGACAGGGTTACAACCTGACGTTCCGCCTTTACGGGCCGGACCAGGCTATCCTGTCCGGCGAGTGGTTCCCAGCCCCGCTGGTCAGGCAAAACTGAGCCGCCGCGAGGGGGAGGCGGCGCCTGATTCGCAGAAGCCCGGCCTTGCACCAGCCGCTTACGCGCACGAGGACGTCCATGATGCCTGCGTCGCGAAGTTCGCAGCCGGCGCCGCCAGCTGTCGCTCGGCAACGGCTTTGCCCCCCGCGTTCAGCCGGGGCGGATGATCGACGAAGCCGCCATGGCGGAGGCACTGCACAAATTGCTGCCGGCGCTACTCAAGGTGTTTCGTGGTCGCAAGCATTCAGGCGCGAGTGACGCTGGCGATCAGGCCGCTCTGCATGGCTCAGCTAACGCTCGGTCAACGGTTCATCTCTGCCTGCGTGATGATTCGATCGCGAATACAACCAGCATGCCACCCAGGATTGAGACGTTCTTCAGGATGTGGTTGAGCTGGTTTGCAACGTCTGAGGGATCGGCGCGCCAGAACCAATGGAAGATCAGGGTCGTGGGGACCAGGAACAGCGCAAGAACCAGTGCGCCCCATCGCGCGTTCCAGCCCGTGGCAAGGGTAAGGCCGGCGCCAACTTCGATCGCGATGGTTAGTATCAGCAGCAGGCCCGGCAGCGGCAGTTCGGCGCTGGCAATCCACGCGGAGTAGCCCGCGAAGCTGCCGATCTTCAATAACCCCGAAATCAGAAAGAGAGAGCCAAGCAGGGCGCGGCCGACAGCGTACAGTCGCGAAACGGTCGTGGGCGTGAGGGAAATTGTGGACGTGGCCATGATGATTCTCGGATATCGACGGAGGAAGAAACTTGAAATTCATCGAACGACTTCACTCGGGCAGCCTCGGCGGCAGGCGCTGATCGCCATCAGCGGTACAGGCCCGTGGCGGGGTCCAGCGGCGAGTACTCCCGCGGGGCAAGGCGCAAGCGGTCGAGCGCCTCGTCCGGCTGAAACCTGGTGCTGCCGTTGCGCGCCGCCGGGCAGGCCAGCATAAGATCAATGGCGCGGGCCGACGGCGCCGCGCTGAGCACACATTGCGCGTCCATGCGAAAAGCGGTCTGCTGCCATCGGAAGTTCACTGGGCGGCAGGAATCGGCCTGGGCGGCGGAGGCCGGTGTCGTCTGTGCCGGCGTTGCCGCGCCATCCGCCCGCGGCGGCGGCGCGAGATCCCACAGCCAGTACCGTTCGATCAACGCCTGCGCGGCCGACGGCGGGCGCGCGGCGCACGAAAGGGTCCGCATCGGCTCGCTGGCGGCATGGCGCACGCAGACCCCGGCGGGCTGGTAACCATGCCAGTCACGGAACGCGCTGGTCACGATGGCCTCAGGATGCGCCGGATCGCAGCGGTCAGCGGGCGCAGCACCGAGGCGGCGATAGGCGACGTCCGCATGCGCGTACTGGCCCCCGACCGAGGGCAGGTTGGTATCGAGGTTGTAGTTGGCGAGCGGTCCCTTGCCCGCGTAGCGCAAGGCGGCCGTGACCTTGTCGATCGAGGCCTGGTAGATCGTTGCCAGGCCGGCGTGGTTGGCCAGCTGGATGCCCTCGGCGGCCAGTTGGTAGGAGGCGGGGTCTTTCTGCGCGCTCGTGACCTTGACGGTCTGCACCATCCTCTTGCACGCGTCGAGCATCGTGCGCAGGTCGGCGGTCCGCGCGGGACCTTCGCCGTACGTCGCCTGGGCAGGCTGGCAGACGCTGTCACTGACGTGGTAGAGGAAGGTGAGGATGGTAGCGTAGTCCGGCACCAGTATCGCGCCCGCCTTGCCGTAGGTCATCTCCGCGGCCATGGCCAGCACGTACGCCGCTCGCTCGACGAGGCGGCTCTCGCCGCCGCCCACAATCAAGCTGGTGGCCACGCGGACGGTGCCGTAGCGAAGGTCGTAAACGGAGAAAGCCCCGAGTTCGAGCCGCTTGTGCATGGGAATGTCCATTTCGTAGGCGACGCGCGTCAATGCCTTGTCGTGGTTCCTGGCCGACAGCGTAGCCACGGCGACGTTGGTGCCCTCGTGATGTCCCACACGATCCGCCCAGTAGTGGGATCGCACCCCCGCGAGGAAGGCGATCATCGCCGGATCGTCACCGTACTTTGCACAAGTCGTCTTGACGAGGTTGCCGATGTAGTTGCCGGTGCCGACGTAGTGCATCAGGTCGCTGAACTGTTCGGTGCCCTGGGTGATGTAGCCGATATCGCTGATGACAGCGCCCAGGCCCGCGGCGAGCGCGATTTCCTGCCGGGTCAGGTCCAGCGCGCCAGGCTTGAAGGTGTGCTGACCGGATTGGCCGTCGCACAGGCCGGCGCCGAGCGACGGCCATGCCGCTTCCATGACTCGCCAGTGCCCTGTCCAGCCGTAGCCCCAGACCGGCTGGCATATCGCAAGGCACAGCCAGACGATGGTCACGAGGCGACAGGCGTTGAGACGTGACGGGTGCATGACGGGCTCCTTGCGACACGCCGGCCGTGATCGGCCGCGATGCGGGCAGCATGGAAGGGCAACACCCGGCACTTATTTATAGGCGGCGGCAGACCTGCGCGCAATGCGCAAAAAAATGCCCATTTGCTGAAGCGCCCGGATCACCAGGCGGTGGTGGGCGTCGCGACCGGTTGGCTCATTGCCGCACTGGCGCGGACGCTACACGCGCCACAGTCAGGCAATGACCAGCGGCCCGGCCTGCTCGGCAACGGGCCAGCCCCGTTCCTCCGCGATGGCGCGCAGGCGCGGGTCCGGCGCTACCACGACCGGATGGCTGACATGTTCCAGCAGCGGCAGGTCATTGAGCGAATCCGAATAGAACAGGGTGCGCTCGAATTCCTCCCAGCGCCGCTCGATCGCGGCCAGCCAGTCGGCCACCCGGCCCACCTTGCCGGCGCCGAAGCTCGGCACGCCGATCATCTCGCCGCTGAAGCGGGCCAGCGGGCCGTCGCCGACGGTGGCAGCCTGCGAGGCCACCAGGTGCTCCACGCCGAAGCTGTCGGCAAAGCCGCGCGCGACGAAGTCGTTGGTGGCGGTCACGATGCAGCACAGGTCGCCCGCGGCGCGATGCTGGTCCACCAGTTCGCGTGCCGGCGCCGGGATGCGGTCGGCAATGCTGGCGATAAAGGCGCTGCGCCACGCTTCGAGGTCGCCGCGGTCGTAGCGGGCCAGGAAGGACATGCAAAAGCGCTGGAAGGCGTGGATATCCAGCTTGCCGTCAAGGTAGTCCTGGGCGAAGCGCTGGTTCTGCGGGGCGAATTCGGCTTCGTCCAGCACGCCGCGCTGCATCAGGTAACGCAGCCAGGTGGAGCCGCTGTCGAAGGGAATCAGGGTGTGGTCAAGGTCAAACAGTACGAGTTGCATGTGCGGTACGGGTAACGATGAAGTCGGGAATGGCAAAATCACGCACATGATACGGTGTCGGCGCGGGCGCGCGCGGAAGCCGCACGCAAGTGCGCCGCACGAAATCGTCCTGAATCCGGAATCCGCGACTGTCAGCTGACTTATCCTGACATGGCGGCCCGCCCGCCAACGACCAGTAAAATAGCCGCCCCAGGTTGGGCAGGTTCTCAAAGGCAGCAGGTGGCGCAACGACAACAGGGTTTTCTTCTGACACGACACTGGCGCGATACGCCCGCCGGCACGGAGGTCGAGTTCTGGCTGGCAACCGATAGCGGCCCGCGGCATATCCGCCTGGCCCCACAGCCCTCGGTGGCGTTCATCCCCGCCGAACACCGCCAGAGGGCCGAAATCGTCCTGCATGGCGAGCGCCAGGCCGAACTGCGCGAACTGCCGCTGCGCGATTTCCACCGCCGCCCGGTACTGGGGCTGTATTGCCAGCAGCATCGCCAGCTGATCAAGCTGGAAAGGCAGCTGAAGGAGGCCGGCGTCAGCGTCTACGAGGCCGATATCCGTCCCCCGGAACGCTACCTGATGGAGCGGTTCATCACCGCACCGGTCTGGTTTGCCGGCGAACCCGGCGAATCCGCAGGGCATGCTCCCTTGCTCAACAGCCAGATGAAGCCGGCGCCGGCATATCGGCCACGGCTGAAGCTGGTGTCGCTGGATATCGAAACCACCGCCCACGGCGATCTGTATTCCATCGCGCTCGAAGGCTGCGGCCAGCGCCAGGTGTATATGCTTGGCCCGCCGAACGGCGACGACAGCGGGCTCGACTTCAGCCTGGAGTACTGCGCCACCCACGCGCTGATGCTGGAAAAGCTGAACCAATGGCTGGCGGTGCATGACCCCGATGCCATCATCGGCTGGAACGTGGTGCAGTTCGATTTGCGCGTCCTGCAAAAGCACGCGGACCGCTATCAGGTTCCGCTGGCGTTCGGCCGCGGCGGCAGCCTGCTCGAATGGCGCGAGCACGGGTTCAAGGAGAACCATTTCTTTGCCTCCGCCGCCGGCCGCCTGATTATCGACGGCATCGAGGCACTGCGGTCCGCCACCTGGAATTTCCCGTCCTTCAGCCTGGAGAACGTCGCCCAGACCTTGCTGGGCGAGGGGAAATCCATCGACAACCCGTATCAGCGGATGGCGGAAATCGACCGCCGCTTCGCCGAGGACAAGCCGGCACTGGCACGCTACAACCTGAAGGACTGCGAGCTGGTGACGCGGATCTTCGCCAAGACCGAGTTGCTGACCTTCCTGCTGGAACGCGCCGCGGTCACCGGGCTGCCCGCGGACCGCAGCGGCGGCTCCGTCGCGGCCTTTACGCACCTGTACATGCCGCTGATGCACCGCCAGGGCTATGTGGCGCCGAACCTGGGCGAGGTGCCGGAGGGAGGGAGCCCCGGCGGCTTCGTCATGGATTCGCAACCTGGCCTGTACGACTCGGTGCTGGTGCTGGACTACAAGAGCCTGTACCCCTCGATCATCCGCACCTTCCTGATCGATCCGCTCGGACTGGTGGAAGGGCTGGACGACCCATCGGACGCGAATTCGGTGCCGGGCTTCCGCGGCGCGCGCTTCTCGCGCACAAAGCACTGCCTGCCCGCCATCGTCAGCCAGATCTGGCAAGGCCGGGAGGCCGCGAAACGCGAGCAGAACAAGCCGCTGTCGCAGGCGCTGAAGATCATCATGAATGCGTTCTACGGCGTGCTGGGATCGAGCGTCTGCCGCTTTTTCGATCCCCGCCTGGCGTCCTCCATCACAATGCGCGGGCACGAGATCATGCACCGGACGCGCGAACTGATCGAGGCCCAGGGCTACCAGGTCATCTACGGCGACACCGATTCCACCTTTGTCTGGCTGAAACAGCCGCATTCGGAGGAGCAGGCTGCAAAGATCGGCCGCATGCTCGTCCAGCATGTGAACCAGTGGTGGCAGCAGCATCTGCAACAGCAGTTCGGCCTGGAAAGCGCGCTGGAACTGGAGTTCGAGACCCATTACCGCCGCTTCCTGATGCCGACCGTGCGCGGTGCCGAGCAGGGCAGCAAGAAGCGCTACGCGGGGCTGGTCGCCAAGGCGGACGGTAGCGAGGAGATGGTCTACAAGGGGCTGGAAACGGTACGCACCGACTGGACGCCGCTGGCGCAACAATTCCAGCAAGAGCTGTATCAGCGCATTTTCAAGAAACAGCCGTACCGGGAGTACGTGCAGGACTACGTTGCCCGCACCTTGAACGGCGAGTTCGAAGCGTTGCTGGTGTACCGCAAGCGGCTGCGCCGAACCCTGGAAGACTACCAGCGCAACGTGCCGCCGCACGTCCGCGCGGCGCGCGTCGCCGATGCGTTCAATCGCAAGGAAGGGCGGCCATTGCAGTACCAGAACGGCGGCTGGATCAGCTATGTGATGACCGTCGCGGGCCCGGAGCCGCTTGAGACGCGGCGCTCCGCGATTGATTATGAGCATTACCTGAGCCGGCAGCTGCAGCCGGTGGCCGATGCCATATTGCCTTTCATGGGCGATGCGTTCGAGACCCTGGTGACGCGGCAAAGGGCGTTGTTCTGACGCTCAGCAACTGCCCAGACGGCTGGCCTCGATGCGCGGCAGCACCCGCGCCAGGGTGATGCCGCGCACTGCCATGAACAGCAACAGCGCCGCCCACAATCCGTCATTCCCGAACGGCCCCGCCAGCGTAACCGCGGCCAGCATGAACGCCCCGAACGAGAGCGCCATCGAATGCATCAGGTCGCGGGTGCAGGTCGCGCCAATGAAAACGCCATCCAGCAGGAACCCCCAGACCGAAACCAGCGGCAACGCGACCGCCCACGGCAGGAAGCGCACAGCGGCGTCGCGCACCGCCGGCTGGTCGGTCAGGCACGCGACGATCCATTCGCCGGCGCAGGCATAAACGAGCGAAAAACCCATCGCGCCGACCACCGCCCAGATCATCGTGACCCGGACCGCGCGCCGGAATGCGTGGCGGTCCCGCGTGCCGATGGCCGCCCCGACCAGCGCCTCTGCCGCATGCGCGAAACCATCCAGCGCGTACGCCATGAAGGTCTGGAAGTTGAGCAGCAGCGCATTGGCCGCGAGGATGACGTCGCCCTGCCTGGCGCCGGCATGCGCGAACCAGCCAAAGCTGGCGATCAGGCAAAGGGTCCGGACAAAGATGTCGCGATTGAGGCAGACCAGTTGCCGCAGTTCGTGCGCGTCGGCAATCGCCGCCCAGCGCAGCGCCGGCAGGCCGCGGGGACGCAGCCGCCACAGCAACGCGGCGCCCAGCACGAAGCCGCACGCGTCGGCGGTTGCGGTGGCCGCGCCAATGCCCGCGATGCCCCAGTCGAACACATAGACGAAGAGCAGCACCGCGGCGATGTTCACCGCATTGATGAACAGCTGGGTCAGCAAGGCGAGCCGCACGTGCTGGCAGCCAAGCAGGTAGCCGAGCACGACATAGTTGCACAAGGCGAAAGGCGCAGCCCAGATCCGCGCGTGGCTGTAGGCGCGCGCGTGGTGCTGAAGCGTATCGCTGCCGCCGATCAGCCCCAGCGCGGTCGTGATCAGCGGCATCCGCACCGCCAGCACGCCGGCGCCGATGACAGCCGCCAGCAGCAGCGCGCGTACCACCGTCGCGCGCAGCGCCGCCCCGTCCCGGGCGCCGAACGCCTGCGCGACGAGGCCCGTGGTGCCCATGCGCAGGAAACCAAAACCCCAGAACACAAAGCTGAAGAACAACCCGCCCGCGGCGACCCCGCCCAGGTAGGCCGGGTCCGGCAGGTGGCCGGCAACGGCGGTGTCGACCGCGCCGAGGATGGGCTGCGTCAGGTTGGCCAGGATGATGGGGAACGCCAGCGACAGGACGCGGCGGTGCCAGCCGGAAACCGGGAGGGGCGCGGCCACGCCTGGCGGGCTGCTGGCGGTGCGGGAAGGGGGGCTGTCGGTGTCTGGCACGGTGCGGGGCTATTCCAGCTCGACGCCCTTGAGTTCGGGGATGAGAAAGAGCGTGGTGATCATGTCCAGCACGTAGAGGCTGGCCAGCAGGGCGATGGCCACCTGGAAGGAATAGGTAGCCGCCAGGGTGCCGACCACGATGGGCCCGAAGCCGCCGATGCCCCGCCCGATGTTGAACAGCACGTTCTGCGCGGTGGCGCGCGCCGCCGTGGGATAGGCTTCCGAGATCAGCGCGCCGTAGCCGCCGATCATGCCGTTGACGAACAGGCCCATGACCGCGCCGGCCCAGAGCAGGGTGACGGGGTCGGACATCCTGGAATAGGCGATCACCATCGCCACCGCGCCCGCCTGGAAGATCAGGAAGCTGGGCTTGCGGCCGATGCGGTCGGCCAGCTGGCCGAAGAGGTAGACACCGATCATCATCCCGACGATGGTGACCGAGGTCCACAAGGCCGATTTGGTCAGCGAGAAGCCCAGGGTCCTGGACAGATAGGTCGGCAGCCAGATCATGATCCCGTAGTAGCCGAAATTCTGGACCGAGCACAGGATCACGATGCCGATGCTGGTCCGCGTGGCACGGCCATCGGCGACCAGCAGCCTGAATGCGTTTGCCTTGTTGCTCCCCTTGTTGTTCCTCTTGTTGCTCCTCTTGTGCGTATCCGCATGGCGCACGAACAATTCCGGCTCATGCAGCTTGTTGCGCACGAACCAGGCCACCAGCGCCGGCACCACGCCGAGCAGGAACATGCCGCGCCAGCCGATATGGGGCAGCAGCAGCGGCGTCAGCAAGGACGCCAGCAGCACGCCGCTCTGCCAGCCCAGCGCCACATACGACGAGACGCGCGCACGCTTGCTGGCGGGCCAGGCTTCGGCGGCCAGCGCCATGCCGATGCCGAACTCGCCGCCCAGGCCGATGCCGGCGATGGTGCGGTAGGCCAGCAGGTCCCAGAAGCCCTGGGCGAAAGCGCACAGGCCGGTGAAGACCGCGAAGAGGACGATGGTCCAGGTCAGCACGCGCACCCGGCCATAGCGGTCGCTCAGCGCGCCGAAGAGGATGCCGCCGCCGACGGCGCCGATCAGCGTCCACGTCACCAACGCGCCCGATTGCCCGGTGGAGAGGCCCAGGCTCAGGCTGATGGCCGGCAGCATGAAACCGAGGATCAGCAAATCGAACCCGTCCATGGCGTAGCCGAGCGCGGAACCCGCCAGCGCCTTCCAGGCATAGGGCGAGGTGCGCGCGGGCTGCGAGGGCAGGGCACCGGAAGGGGAGACCGATGCATTTGCGTTGACTTCCATTGGGCGTTCCTCTATGCCTTTGTTGAGCCTGTCCGGTGGTGCGGCATCGAAGCCGGCGCCCCGTCTCATTTTGTAGACTGCATGGGTAAAAAATTGCCGCATGGATATTGCCACAAGCGGTCATCGGCTGGTGATCTGCTTGTTGTCTTCGCCCCCCGCCGGGCTCCCCGTGCCCGGCATGGCATTTGATATACACTGCGCTCCCATGAAAAAGCCAGCAACAGAACGCAGCGACGCACCGGCAAAGCGTGGCATGTCCAAAGGCGGCACGACCAAGCCCGAGGGGCAATGGCACCACGGCGACCTGCGTGCTTCGCTGATCGCATGGGGCACGCACCTGCTCGATACCGAGGGGATCGCGGGCATGAGCATGCGCACGGCCGCCAGGCTCGCCGGGGTTTCGCCGGGGGCGCCGGCGTATCATTTCAAGGACAGGAACGGGCTGCTGGCCGCCATTGCGGCCCAGGCGTTTCGCGACCTGGTGTCGTTCCGCCGCAGCCGCGTGGAGACGGTCGACCCGGCCGATGCGGCGGGCCGCCTGCGCGCGGNCCGCTTGCGCGCGGTCATGCTTGGCTATGTGGAATTCGCGCAGGCGCATCCGGCGCGGTTCCATTTGATGTTCGGGCCGGAGATCGAGCAGCGGGAGCAGTATCCGGAACTGGTGGAGGCGGGCGCGGCTTCGTTCCAGGTGCTCAGGAACGCCATCGGGCCCTGCATCCAGGGCGCCAGCCTCGGTGCGCTGACCGAGGAGCAACTGGCCTTCTCGGTCTGGGCCGCCACCCACGGCCTGGCCACGCTGACCATCGACCGCCGCAAGGTGCCGGTTGCCTCCACGCAGCAGCCCACCGCCGAACAGCTGGCCGACATCGTTGTGCAGTTCTGCCTTGCGGCATTGCGCGGCTCGACGCAATCGCGCTAGCCGGTTGCCACGCCGCCGCGGGCCGGCGGCGGCGTTCCCGCTCAGCCCACCAGCACCTTGAGTTGCGTGAATTCCGCCAGGCCTTGCTCGCCCAGTTCGGCGCCGATGCCTGACTGGCGCGCGCCGCCAAAAGGAATGTCAGGCGACACCACGAAATGCGTGTTCACCCAGACGCTGCCGGCGTCGATGCGATGCGCGATGCCCAGCGCCGCCTCCCGGTCGCTGGACCAGACCGAGGCACCGAGTCCATAGGGCGACTGGTTGACCTGTTCGATCACGGCCTCCACATCGGCGTAGCGGATGACGGGCAGTACCGGGCCGAACTGCTCTTCATCGACGATACGGTCGCCATCCTTCACGTCGCAGACAATGGCCGGGCGGATGAAATACCCCGGGCGGTCCAGGCCATCCCCGCCCGTGACGATACGGCCACGGGCGCGGGTGTCGGCCAGCAGGGCATTGATATGGTCGAACTGGCGCCGGTTCTGCAGCGGGCCCAGCTTCACGCCAGGTTGCAGCCCCTCGCCAACCTGCGTGTCCTGCGCCAGGGCGGCGAGCGCGCCGACAAGGCGGTCGTGCAGGCTCTCGTGCACGTACACGCGCTTGATCGCGGCGCAGGTCTGCCCGTTGTTCATGAAGGCGCTGCGGAACAGTTGCGGTGCGATCTGGCCGATATTGGCGTCCGCCAGCACGATGGCGGGATCGTTGCCGCCCAGCTCCAGTGTCAGCCGCTTCAGCGTGTCGGCGGCGTTGCGCATGACCGCGCGGCCCGTGGCGGTGGAGCCGGTGAAGGAGATCTTGCGCACGCCGGGATGGCTGGTGAGCATGGGGCCAAGCTCGCCGGCGTCGCCCAGCACGTTGATCACGCCGGGCGGGAAGGCGTCTTTCACCAGCGCGGCCCAACGCAGCGTTGTCAGCGGCGTGGTGGGGGCCGGCTTGAGTACCACCGTATTGCCGGTCAGCAGCGCGGCGGGCAGCTTGAATCCCATCAGGACGATGGGATAGTTCCAGGGCACGATGGCCCCGACCACGCCAAGCGGCTCGCGCCGGAGCTGCGCCCGGCCTGACGCTGGCGCGCTGGGGGTGAGTACCGCGGGCGCCAGCGCCGCATGGTAGTCGAAGAGACCCGCGCATAGCGCGAGTTCACCCTGCGCGTCAGCCAGCGGCTTGCCCTGCTCCCGCGACAGCAGGTGGGCGAGTTCCTGCGCGTTGGCGCGGGTCAGTTCGGCCGCTTTGGCGAGCGCCGCCTGGCGTTGTGCCAGCGGCATGGCGCGCCAGGCCGGAAACGCCCGCCCGGCGGCCGCGACGGCCTGGTCGAGTTGCGCGCGCGATGCGGCGGGGGCGGTGGCGATGACTTGCTCGGTTGCGGGATTGATGACGTCCAGCGCGAGGTCGCCGGCCACGAGCCGGCCATCGATAAGCAGGGAGAGATCCATGATGCGTTCGTGCGTCCTGAAGGTGTCGGGCAAGGAAGGGCGGTGGCGGCGCTCCGGCCTCAGCCGGCGGGACGCCAGTTGCCGTGGAAGCCGGCAGGCACCCGGTGCGACAGGTGGATCAGCGCGACGGGCCCGGCCGACAACGCCTTCGCATTGAAGACCGCCAGGTCGCTGCGGTTCTCCGCGGCGCGCCAGATCGTGGCAAGCAGCCAGCCATCGCCCTCGCCGGCATCGGCATGGCGCGGGACGAAGATCGGCTCGCCGCACTTGTCGCCGGCTGGCGGCTGGTATTGCGCCTCCTGCCCGCTGGCCACGTCGATATGCACCAGCCCGCTGCGCAGGGCGTCGCCCTTGCCGCTCGCGGAGATGTCGCCGCCGCAGTAGTAGCCATGCCGGTAGGGCAGCGTGGCAAAGCGCTCGTCGAGCCGGGGAAACTCGCCCGGCGTATCGCCGAGCGGTTGCTCCCTGTAGGAGCCGGATTTGCCGGCCACATCGAATGTCCAGCGGACCAGGCGCGCGGCGGGGGCGCCGCTGGAGATCTTCTGCCCGTCCGGGCCAGGGAACAGCGGCGGCACGTCGTACTTCATCATGTCGCAGACGATGCCGCCATCCGGTGCGTCGTAGGCGTTCATCGGATGGAACACATAGCACGGATCGCCGGTGAACCAGCGCACATCCGCCGCCGTGCCGTTGCGCGGGAGGATGCCGATGTGCGTGCCCTTGCCGGGTTCCCAGGCATACGGCGGCCGCCCGCTGCTTGCGCGCTCCATCGAGCCGGTCAGCGGGAAGATCGGGAAAATGACATGCGTCTGCGTCACCACGAAGTCATGCACCATGCTCGGGAACGGCGCGACGATATGCACGGAGCGCTGCAACTGGCCGGCCTTGTCCACGACATGCAGCATGAGGTCCGGCGTGAAGGGACCGCGGGCGGCATAGCCGAAGAAGACCATTTCGCCATTGACGGGGTCGATCTTGGGGTGGGCCGTCATGGGGCCGGAGAGCTTGTCGCCGAAAGTCTGGTAGCCGCGCGGCGCCAGCGACACGGGATCGACTTCGAATGGCGCATGCACTTCTTCGAGCGCCAGCAAGCGCCCGCCATGCCAGACCACATTGGTATTGGCGACCGTGGAGTTCAGCTCCAGCAGCCTGGGCTCCGTCAGGTGGCGGCTCGACAGCGATCCCGACATGCCCTCGCCGTTGGCGTGCTCCATTTCCCATTTCGGCGTGCGCACCCAGCGGTTGCGGTAGGACACCCGTCCGCTGTCGAACTGGAAGGCGTGCAGCATGCCGTCGCCGGAAAACCAGTGATACCGGCCGCGCGGCGCGAACTGCGGGTTGGGCCCGTTGCGATAGTAAGTGCCGCGCAGCGTGGCCGGTACCTCTCCAGTGACCGGGAGGTTGGGCGCATCGCACTCGGCGTGCAGCGGTGCGAAGTAGCCGGAGAGGTAGGGTTCGTCCGTGGGGAAAGCCTTGGCCATGTGGGGTGTCTCCGTTTTGCTTGTTGTTGTGTGGTGATGGTGGTGATGGTGGCGATCGTGGTGGTGTCCGGGCGGGAAATGCGCGAGCCGCTCAGATGGCGCGCGCCTGGTCCTGCCAGTGCGGCTCGCGCAGCCGCCGCTTGAAGATCTTGCCGGTGTCTTCGCGCGGCAGGGATTCGTGGATCTCGACAATGCGCGGCACCTTGTAGTTGGCGATCCGCTCGCGCAGGAACGCCTGCACGTCGGCGCCCTCGACCTGATGGCCGGGGCGGAGCTGGATCGCGGCTGCGAGGCCTTCGCCGAACTCCGCGTCGGGAATGCCGAAGACCGCGCAGTCGGCGATGCCCGGCATGGTCTGCAGCACCGACTCGATCTCCGCCGGATAGATGTTCACGCCGCCCGAGATGACCATGTCGGCCTTGCGGTCGCAGATATGGAGAAAACCGTCGTCGTCCAGGTAGCCCATGTCGCCCAGCGTGATCAGCCCGTCGCGCTCCACCGCCTGGCGCGCTTCAGGCCGGTTGATATAGGTGAAATCGGGCAGGGCGTGCTGGCGCACGTAGATCAGGCCGATCTCCCGTGGCGGCAGTGCGTTGCCTTGCTCGTCCAGGATCCGGACCTCGGCGTCCGGCAGCGGACTGCCCGCCGAGCCCGGGTGCCGGAGCCAGCTGGCGGAATCGGCAAACGTGGTGTAGCCCGCCTCGCTCGATCCGTAGGCCTCGGTGATGACCGGGCCCAGCCAGCCGATCATCGCCTGCTTGAGCGGAACGGGACAGGGCGAACCGGTCGATGCCACCTGCCGCAGCGCGGACAGGTCATGCCGCGCGCGGACCTCCGGCTCCAGCGCCAGCAGGCGCTGGTACATGGTCGGCACCAGGTAGGCATGGGTGACCTTGTGCTGTTGCAGCAGTGCGAGCGTGCGCAATGCGTCGAAGCTGGGCTCCAGCACCACCGTGGCGCCGAGATTGCAGAAGTGCGAGACGTAGGCCATCGCCGCGCTGTGATAGATCGGCGCGCACAGGTAGGCGGTGACATCCTTGCCGGTGCCATAGACGATGCTGGTGATCCGCTGCAGCCGTTGCTCCATGGCGGCGCGGTCCCCGGGCGGCCCCGGGATGCGGCGCACGCCTTTGGGTTTGCCGGTGGTGCCGGAGGTGTAGGTGATCGCGCTGTGCGCCGTGCTGGTCCTCGCCGGCATGGCCGGC
Organism: Cupriavidus sp. SK-3; assembly: GCF_000611145.1. Classification (NCBI taxonomy): domain Bacteria; kingdom Pseudomonadati; phylum Pseudomonadota; class Betaproteobacteria; order Burkholderiales; family Burkholderiaceae; genus Cupriavidus; species Cupriavidus sp. SK-3. The sequence continues at coordinate 28,449 of NZ_JFJV02000262.1, forward strand.
AGGCCGGACCCGAAATCGGCCCAATTGTGCGTGCGCGGGCCGGTGGACCGCGCGGCGCCGCGCGAGACCGCGATGACATCGACGCCTTCGGGTATGCCTTCCCGGATCTGATCGAGCAGGTCCGCGTCGACGATCAGCGCGCGGGCCCCGCTGTCCGCGAGGATATGGTTGGCTTCGAGCGCCTTGAAGTGCCAGTTGATGGAGGCGAGATAGAGGCCAGCCTGGCGGCAAGCCAGCAGCAGCGCAACGTACTCCGGGCTGTTGCGGAGCATGGCGGCGACGGTGTCGCCTTCCTTGCAATCCAGCGCGTGCAGGCCGGCGAGAACTCGCCGGATCTCCGCCTGCATCCACCCGGCCGAATACTGCCGCCCGTCAAACCATAGTGTCGGAACCATTGCGTCTCCTGTCCTTGGTGTTCGCGCTAGCCATGCGGCGCGATTGGATTTGCCTGAATCACTTTGCCACCTTGCTCAAACTATGCAGTGATCAGTTCGGGACTCTAGCAGGCAGATGGCGGGGGTGCAAGGAGGTCTTATGCGGGGGGAGGGGGGGTGCCGTAAGCCGCCGGAGTGGGCGGCATCAGGCAGTTGGCGGGGCTGGTCCCGAGGGCAGGAGTGGTATCCAGCAGGAGACGTCTGGATTGATCCACGGCGGATCGTCTGATTTTCCTGACCCGGAATTCCAGGCGGGGGTCGGATCGAACCAAACGCCTCGGCAATTTCTCCTCCCCGGAAAGTTGTACCAGTGGAATCGCTTGTACTATAATGCGAACAATTCTCATTTAAGTTCATCGAAGTTTGGCCGCGCCAGACCCGTCATCATCAGGAATGCAGCATGGCTGCCGCCGAATCCGCTCTCCAGCAGCACGTCCATACCCTCTATAGCGAGCACAACCGCTGGCTCCAGGGATGGCTGCGCCGCAAGCTGGGCAACGCCTGCGATGCGGCCGACCTGGCGCAGGATGTATTTCTCCGCCTGCTCCACCGGCAGCCCGCCGATATCCGGGAGCCGCGCACCTACCTGAGCACGATCGCGCGCGGGCTGGTCATCGAGCACTGGCGGCGCCGGGAGCTGGAGCTGGCCTGGCTGGAGACGCTGGCGCAGTTGCCGCCGGCCCACGCGCCGTCGCCCGAGAGCCGGATGCTCTTCCTGGAAACCCTGATCGCCATCGACCGCGTCCTCGATGCGCTCAAGCCGCAGGTGCGCACGGCATTCCTGTGGGCCCAGCTGGAAGGGTTGACCTGCCGGCAGATCGCGGAGCGCCTCGGGGTGTCGCTGGCGACCGCCGAACGCCATGTCGCGGCGGCGCTGCGGCATTGCTACGCTTTACGCTTCGGTGACTGATCCCGCCGGCCCGGCGGGGAAATCGCCCGCGCCCGAATCCCCGATTCCCGCCCGCATCGTCGACCAGGCCATCACCTGGACGATCCAGCTCGACTTCGGCGAGCCCACCGCCAGCACGCGCGAGGCGTTTGCGCAGTGGCTCGCCGCGGACCCGCTGCACGAGCTTGCCTGGCAGCGGATGCAGGCGTTGCGGGACGATTTCTCCGGCATGCCGCCGGCACTTGCCCTGGATACGCTGCAAACCGCCGGCGCGCGGCGCGGCGCCAGCGGGCTGAGGCGCCGGCAGGCGCTGAAGGTGCTGGCGCTGGCCGGTATCTCGGTGGTGGCCGTGCAGGGCGTGCGCGAGCTGGCGCCATGGCAGCGCCTGCTTGCCGATACCAGCACCGCTACCGGCGAACAGCGCACTGTGCGGCTGGACGATGGCAGCACCATCGTGCTCAACACGGATACCGCCATCAGCACCGGACTGGGCGGCGAGCGCCGCCTGGTCACGCTGCGGCGCGGCGAGATCCTGGTCACCACGGGATATGACGATCGCTTTGCCGCCGCCAGCGGGGCGGCGCGGCCGTTCTGGGTGCAAACGCCGTTCGGCAGCCTGCGCGCGCTGGGCACGCGCTTCGTGGTCCGCATCGGGGACGGGCGCGCCCGGGTCAGCGTGCAGGAGGGCGCCGTTGCCTTGTATCCGTCGACGGGGGGAACCGGCGACGTGGCCCAGGCGGGTACGAGCTGGTGGCTGGCTAATGGCGGCAGCGCGCCGGCACCGGCGCAGACCTTCGATGCGGATGGCTGGGCCAGCGGCGTCATCGCCGGCAAGGACATGCGCCTGGCCGACGTGCTGGCCGAGCTTGCGCGTTATCGCACGGGCCGCATCGTCTGCGATCCGCGCGTGGCGGACCTGCGCATCTCCGGGGCCTATCACCTGCGCGACACCGATCAGACGCTGCGTTTCCTGGCGCAGTCGCAGCCGGTTGCCGTCGTCTACCGCACGCGCTTCTGGGTCACGGTGGAGCCTGCCGGAGGCAGCTAGGCGCCATGCCAGCCATGCCAGAAGAAAAGGGTTCATCCGTTTTTCCTGTGGGTCGATTCATCGCCGGGCTAGATCCAGCACCGCCGTAGCTCCCCTCTCCCATTTGATGGGAGAGGGGAGCAAACCAGTGATTTTCTGCCGGCGACTCGCACTCGCATGCAGTACACACACGAAAGTCCGAAGCACAAAAAAATTCAGGAAAATTTGAGGGGATTTCGATTCTCGACCGGCCTACTGCGTAGGAACTTCAAACACCACGCTGCCGGAGAAGAGAATCTGATGTCTGCAACACGCCATGCCACAGCCACTGCCACCGTCATTGCCACAGCGCGCCCACCCCGGCTCAAGCCGTTCGCGGTCGCGCTGCACCACGCCTTCGTCTGCCTTGCCTTGGGCGCGAGCATGGCGCCGCTCGCAGTGAGGGCGCAATCGCAGCCAGCGGCCCAGGACACCACGGCCACGCTGCCGGCGGTGACCGTCACCGCCGCCACCGAAGCGCCGGGCGATCTGCCGCAGGCTTATGCGGGCGGCCAGGTGGCGCGCGGCGGCCGCCTCGGGCTGCTGGGCAACAAGGGCGTGATGGATACGCCGTTTGCCGTCACCAACTACACCGCCCAGCGGATCGAGGACCAGCAGGCCGTCACGCTGGCCGAGGTACTGAACAGCGATCCTTCCGTCCGCTTTACCGGCCAGGTCGGCGGCGTGACCGACTCCTTCTTTATCCGCGGCTTCCCGATCAACGAGGGCAACCTGTCCGAGATCGCGTTCGACGGCGTCTATGGCGTTTCACCGAACTACCACCTGTTCACCGAGTACCTGGAGCGGGTCGAGGTGCTGAAGGGGCCGGCCGCCTTGCTGTACGGCATGTCGCCCAACAGCGGCGTGGGCGGCGTGGTCAACGTCGTGCCCAAGCGGGCGCTGGCGCAGGACCTGACGCGCTTTACCCTCGACTATGCCTCCGATGCGCAGGTGGGCGGCGCGGTCGACCTGAGCCGCCGCTTCGGCAGCGAGCGGGAGTGGGGCATCCGATTCAACGGCCTGCACCGCCAGGGACCGACCGCGCTCGACAACCAGAAGTCGCGCGCCGAAGTGGCGGCGTTGTCCCTGGACTATCACGGCGATCGCCTGCGTGCGTCGCTCGACGTGATCGAGCAATACCAGTGGGTCGATGCGCCGACGCGTCCCTTCCTGGTCGCGGCCGGCTTGCAGGTACCATCCGCGCCGGACGGCCGGCGCAATGTCAGCCAGCCCTGGGGCTGGTGGAAGTCCAATGATGTCTCGACGCTGCTGCACGCGGAATACGATGTCACCGACAACGTGACCGTATTTGCCGATGCCGGCGGCACCCGTTCCGATGTGGCGCGCCTGTCGGACCAGACGCCGACCATCCTGAATGCGGCTGGCGCCACCTCGTCGGCCGTGCAGAACTGGAAGTTCCAGGTCAACCGGTCGAGCTTCGATACCGGCGTCAGGAGCAAGTTCGAGACCGGCCCCGTCAGGCACGCACTGGCGTTGCAGGCGAACCTGTATATGGACCGTATCGCCAATGCCAATGTCTCCGGCACGCCCGTCACGTCGAACATCTACGCCCCCGTCGACCGGCCGGCGCAGGACATCGCCCCGCCGCAACGGGTGCCCAAGGTCTCCGACTCCACGCTGTCGGGCCTGTCGCTGGCCGACACCTTGAGCGTGCTCGACGACCGCGTGCAGTTGACCCTTGGCTTGCGCTACCAGCAGGTCAAGTCGAGCAACTACGCCGCCACCGGCGCAAAGACATCCGCATACGACGAGAGCGCCGTTACGCCGCTGGCCGGCATCGTCTTCAAGCCCTGGCAAAACGTGTCCCTGTATGCGAACTACGTCGAGGGGCTGAGCAAGGGCGACATCGCACCGGCCACGGCGTCGAACGCGGGGCAGGTCTTCGCGCCGTACAAGACCAAGCAACAGGAGGTAGGCGTCAAGTATGACTCGGGCAAGGTGATGGCGACGCTGGCGGCCTTCCGCATGACCAAGCCGAGCGGCCAGCTGTTCGGCACGGTCTACGCCATCGACAGCGAGCAGCGCAACCAGGGCCTGGAGCTGACGCTGTCGGGCCAGGCCTACAAGGGCGTGCGCCTGCTCGGCGGCGTGACCCTGCTCGACGGGGAACTGACCAGGACCAACAGCGCGGCCACACGCGGCAACCGCCCGGTGGGCGTGCCCACCGTGATGGCTAACCTGGGCACGGAATGGGACCTGCCGTGGGTGCCCGGCCTGACCCTGACGGGGGCGGTCAACTACACCGGCAGCGAATACGTCAACCAGGCGAACACGCAGCAGGTGCCGTCGTGGACCACGGTCGACCTGGGCGCGCGCTACAAGACATCGCTGTACGGCAAATCCACCACCTTCCGCGCGGGCTTGTTCAATGCCTTCAACCGCAAGTACTGGTCGGGGGTGGCATCGTACGGCACGATTTCGCTGGGCGCGCCGCGTACCTTCATGGCGTCCATGAGTGTGGACTTCTAAGCCGTTGCGCGTCCGATACCGCGCGCTTGCCGGCGCTCTCGCCTGTATTGCACTGTGGGTGGCCATGCCGTCGCCCACCGCGCGCGCGCAGGCGCCGGGCGTTGGCCAGGCGCGGTCCTTCGCCATCGCGCCCGGCCCGCTCCATGCGGTGCTCAACCGCTTCGCCAGCGCCGCCGGCATCGATCTTTCCTACGATGCCGCGCTGCTCGGCGCAGCCCAAAGCCCGGGATTGCAAGGCAGCCATACGGTGCCCGAGGGGCTGAAAACGCTGCTGGCGGGCACCGGGCTGGATGCGGTGGCGCTGCCGGGCGGCGGCTTCGCCGTGCGCAAGGCGCGGGAGGGCGCTCGCACCGAGGCCGTGCCAGTGCTGCCCGCCGTGACCATCACCGGTACGCCCCCGGCCGCGGGCGAATTGCCGCAGCCCTTCGCGGACGGCCAGCTCGCGCGCGGCGTCCGGCTGGGGATGCTCGGCAACACGGACATCATGGACGCGCCGTTCAGCGTCACCAGCTACACCGCCAGGGCGATCGAGGACCAGCAGGCGCGCACGGTAGGCGATGTGCTGGCCAACGATGCGTCGGTGCGCTTTGTCAGCCAGCCCGGCGGCATCCTGGATGCCTTTACGATCCGGGGCTTTCCCGTTGGCAACGGCAATTTCGGGGAGATTGCCCTGGATGGCCTGTATGGCGTGGCCTCCAACTACCGGGTGTTGACCGGCTATGTCGAGCGCGTCGAGCTGATCAAGGGCCCGACCGCCATGCTGATCGGCATGGCGCCGAGCGGGAGCGTCGGCGGCGGCATCAACATCGTCCCCAAGCGGGCCGCCGCGGAGGACCTGACGCAGGTCACGGCCGACTATGCCGCGGCGTCGCAGCTTGGCGGCAACGTTGACCTGAGCCGGCGGCTTGGCGCCGGGCGCCAGTTCGGCATCCGCCTTAACGGGAGCTATCGGGCAGGGGATACCAGCCTGGACAACCAGTCGCGCAATGCCGGGGCCGGCGCGCTGGCGCTGGATTACCAGGGCGAGCGCCTGCGCGCGACACTGGACTTCATCGGCCAGCGGGAGAGGATCAACGCGCCGTCGCGGCTTCTGCACATTGTCCCCGGCATCGCCGTACCCGGCGCACCGGATGGCCGGCGCAATATCACGCAGCCCTGGGAACACTCCAGCATCGGCGACCAGTCGCTGCTGTTGCGGGCGGAGTACGACATCAGCGACAAGCTGGCCTGGTTCGTGGACGGTGGCGGTGGCCGTACCCGGGTTGCCAGGCTCTTTGCCATCACGCCCACCATCGTCAACGAGGCCGGCGATGTTGCCGTGTCGGACACGAACTACAAGTTCAACGTTGCCCGGGCCACGGCGGATACCGGCCTGCGGGCCCGCTTCGATACCGGGCCGCTCAGCCATCGCCTGAGCCTGGTCGCCAGCGGCTACCGGGACCAGCTCGAGCGAGGCTTCAATCATGCGTCCACGAGCGCGCTGACCAACCTTTACCATCCGCTATCCCTACCCGCGCAGTACATCCTGGAGCCCGCCAGCGTACCGAAGGTATCCGAGACCCGGCTGAACGGCGTGGCCGTGGCCGATACGCTGTCGCTGCTGGACAAGCGGTTGCAGGCGACGCTGGGCGTGCGTTACCAGCAGGTCAGGTCGGAGAACTTCGGCACGGCCGGCGCCGTCACGTCGCGCTATGACGAGGAGGCAGTGACACCGATGCTCGGCCTGGTGGTGAAGCCCTGGCAGCACGTCTCCCTGTACGCCAACCGCATCGAAGGACTGAGCAAGGGCGACACCGCGCCCTCCAGCGCCAGCAATGCGGGCGAGGTATTCGCGCCCTACAAGTCGACCCAGTATGAAGCCGGCGTCAAGGTGGAGCGGGGAGGCATGATCGCGACTGTCAGCGCGTTCCAGATCACCAAACCGGGTGGCCAGATGTCCGGCACGCTGTTCACCGCCAGCGGCGAGCAGCGCAACCGCGGGCTGGAGTTCGGCCTGTACGGCGAGGCGGCGGCAGGGGTGCGACTGCTCGCCAGCGCCACCGTGCTCGACGCCAGGCTCACCCGGACCGGCAGCGCCGATACGGAGGGCAAGACCGCCACTGGCGCGCCCCGGCTGCAAGCCAATCTTGGCGCCGAATGGGATGCCGCGTTCGCGCCGGGCCTGACGCTGAGCGGCAGCCTGGTCTACACCGGGCCCCAGTATGTGGACCAGGCCAATACGCAGCGCATTCCGCAGTGGACCCGCGTGGATCTCGGCGCGCGCTACCAGACCACGCTGGCTCGCCGGCAGACCACCTTGCGGCTTAATGTCCGCAACGTCTTCGACCAGCGCTACTGGGCCGCGGTCGATGCATTCGGCGGCGTGGCGATTGGCGAGCCGCGAACGCTGCTGTTGTCGGCGACGATGCGTTTCTGAGGCGCGGCGCCGCCGGCTCCCGGAATCAGGCGGGGGACCCCATCGCGGATTGCAGATAGTTTTGCAGGCCGACCTTTGCCACCAGCTCGATTTGCGTCTGGAGCCAGTCAATGTGCTCTTCGGTGTCATCGAGAATCCCGACGACTATCTCGCGCGACACGTAATCGCCCACGGATTCGAAGTACTTGATGGCTTCCTTGCAACTGGCTTGGGAAACAAGTTCCAGTTTCAGGTCGCAACCCAGCATTTCCTCGGTGTTCTCTCCCAGCAGCAGTTTGTCGAGATCCTGCAGGTTCGGCAGCCCGTCGAGCATCAGGATGCGTTCGATGAGCTTGTCGGCATGCTTCATCTCTTCGATCGACTCGGCGTACTCGTGCTTGCCCAGCGCACTCAAGCCCCAGTGCCGGTACATGCGGGCGTGCAGGAAATACTGGTTGATCGCTGTCAATTCATGCTTGAGCTGGCCATTGAGAAGCTGAAGAACCTTCTTGTCGGTTTTCATGGTATTGATTCCCAATTACATATTTATAAAACCAGTCATTGAATGAAAAATAATAATTTCATTGGTTGAAAAGGCAAGGTGGCAATTATGTATCCTTTCCGTATTCCGATTTGGATTGTAATTGATTATTGTTTTTATTTTCATTCGAAAGGATGCGAAATTGGGGGTGGCGTGTGCTGCATTTTCGGTCCGGGTTGGTGCCGGCCCGCGAGGACATGCTTTGCCCTTTAATAAAGACATGTGAGCCGCAGCTTGTATGTCTGAAGGCGCTTTCCGGACCTGCCGCATCGGCGCAACACATCACATTGCCTTTCGCCTATGTGCGAAAGCGCACTAACGGATCTCGTGGAGCAGTCCGAAGCCTGGAAGCTGACGCCGGCGGAGAAGGACGTGGTGCTGCTGCTGGTCAAGGGACTATCGCTGGAGGAGATCGCGGGCTTGCGCGAGAGCCGCGCGAAGACGGTGCGGCAGCATGCCGCCAACGTCTACGCCAAAGCGCAGCTCGAAGGCCGGCACCAGCTTGCCGCCTACTTCCTCGAGGACCTGATGGCGCCCGCCGCCGTGGGCTGAGATCGCGCCTGGGCCGTGGCCGGCCCCTCAGCGCGAGCTGATTTCGACTGCACCGTTCTCCCGGCGCGCCATTGCGGCGGGCAGGATGTCGCTCAATGCATACCGGACCTACTGGACGGTGATTGTCGCCTTCATGTTCGGGTGTATGCCGCAGAAGATCTTGTAGACCCCCGGTTTGTCGAACTTGAACTTGTAGGTGTCGTTTTGATCGAGCGCGCCGGAGCGGAACAGGCCGGCGTCGTCGACAATCGTGTGGGGTTCGCCATCGAGGTTTTTCCAGGTCACGGTCGAGCCGGCTTTGATGGTAAGCGACATCGGCGAGAACATGAAATTCTTCACAACGATGACATTGGTCTCCTGCGCTTGCGCGACGGAGAAGCCGGAAACCGATGCTGCCATGAGCATCCCGGCCCCGAGGGGGACGACGAGGGCGCGTCGAAGCATAGTCGTTAGCATGATTTGGGTCCTGGTGGGTGAGCAGTGCGTGGCAAGTCAGGCCAGCGTCGTATCGGCAAGCGTCGCCTGGAACGGGTGGCGCAGGATCTTGATGCTGGTCACGCCGAGCATCCTGGGAAGCTGATCGCCCGGTACCGTCAGCGGCATGGGTCCGGGTCCATCGCCGGCGGCCGGTTGCGGATAGGCGGTCGAGCGCGCTGTGTGGAAGGTGATATTGCCTTCCACCTTTGAGACGATCTGGTGGATATGGCCGTTCAGGACAGTGACCGAACCGAAGCGCTTCAGATAGCGCATCGCCTCGCCGGCATCGCCGGTGCCCCAGCCCCACGGTTGGTAGATCGTCCACATCGGCATGTGCGCGAAGATGACGATCGGCGTGCTGGACGAGCGGCCTTTCAGGTCGGCCTGCAACCAGGCAAGCTGGTCGTCGCCCAGTCCCCCCAAACCGTTCGGCTTGAAATGCATCACGTTGACCAGCCCGATAAAGTGGACGCCGCTGTGGTCGAAACTGTAGTAGCCCTTATTGCCGGAGGCATGGCCGAAACGGCTGAAGTACTCTGTCCCGGGCCCATCGGTGACGTCATGCTCGCCGGGCACGGTATGCAATTCGGTGATATTCAGCCCCGACAGCAATTGGGCCGCGTGGTCGAATTCCTCCGCCTTGGAAAGATGCGTAATGTCTCCCGTGTGAATCGTCAGTGCAGGCTTGACCGGCATGGCATTGACGAAATCAATCGTCTGCCTGAGCGTACCTGCGACGTCGGGATTGGCTTCCTTGTTGAAGCCGATATGTGTGTCGCTGATCTGCAGGAAAAGAGGGACGCCCGCGGCAGCCGGCTGACCCTTCCCTGAGGCGGCAAGGGCCAGTTCCACCGGCGTGAGAACGCCGCCGGCCAGGACAAAGACGGTGCCCGCGCCACCGAAAGCGAGACACTTCAACGCGCCGCGGCGCGACGGATTGGATGGATGATCTGACGACATATTGCCCTCACGAGACAGGTTCGAGAGGTAGACCGCCGGACCATCCGACGGGCCTCCCGATTGGGTTCATGAGGAAGACCGCCGGGCCATCCGTTTTATTCCACCGTCTTGTTCCGCCGTTTTGTTCCGCCGTGAGCACCGCGCCGCGCAGGCTAGGAAGCGGGATGTGCGCGCAGGTCCGTGATGAAGCCGCTCAGTTCTGCTTCGCCGGCATCGGTGATCGCCCAGTAATTCATGCCCGCGGCACTCCAGTGGGCGAGGTGATAGCCCTGCTGCGCGTATATGCGAGGCGTGGCGCCCGCGTCGTTGCCCGGCCACACATAGAGATTGATCGGATGCAGCTTGTAGTGATAGACCATCACGGCGACCGCCCGCCCGTTCAGGTAATCCAGCCGCCCGCCGACCAGCGGATACCCCTGCTGCACAAGATCGACCACAGGTGGCGCAAAGTCCAGCTTGCCGTCAAACCACGGCTTGACCGTATGCCTGTCGGTTGAAATCACATCGGAGAGGTGATTGACCTGCAACGAGCGAATATGGTTATCCACGAGTTCCTGGGTCAGGCGCGTCTCGCTCGATGGCACCGAGAGGTACAGCCCCAAGCTCCAGGTCAGCGCGACCACGCTCATCAACATCGCGCCAGCCGGCGCCCAGGCCAGCGACCCGCCGCCGCTCCACCGGCCGAATCGCTCACCCAGCCGCTGCCAGAGCGTGCGGCGCACTGGCAGCGCAGCCTTGATGCGTTTCACCAGTTCCTGCGGCGCCTCTACACGCAAATCGGCCTGCCGCAGTTGCGCACTCACCTGGCGGTGTTGTGCATAGACCTGTTGGCACTGCTCGCAGTCGGCAAGATGGCGCTCGAATTCGAGCGCTTCGGACAGGCTCAACTCCTGGTCGAGATAGCCCGGCAGTAATTCGAACGCCTGTTTGTGATCCATCACGCCTCCTGATCCGTCGGGGCGAGCAGCGCCGCGAGTTGCTGGCGGCCTCGGCCCAGGCGAGACATCACCGTGCCTATCGGGATGCCCACGATGGTGGCGATTTCCTTGTACGACAAGTCTTCCAGTTCCCGCAGCACGACAACCTCCCGGTATTCCAGCCGCAAGCCATGCAACGCCTTGTGCACCCGCTTCTGGCTCTGGCTGCGTATAAGCATTGCTTCGGGACCCTCGTCATGGTCGGCGGTACTCGTCTCAAGGCTGTGCATGTCTTCCTCGAACATCATGGTTTCCGCTGCATGCCCCCGGTTCTGCTGATGCCAGGTGTAGAAGGTGTTGCGCACAATGCTCAATAGCCATGCACGGGCATCCTCGCCACGGAATCCGCCAAAAAACCGGAACGCGCGCAGGTACGCCTCCTGCACCACGTCCTGGGCATCCTGGTCGTTATGCGTCAGCCATCGCGCGACATTGAAAGCCGAGTTCATATGAGGCAATACAAGCGTCTCGAAGCGCTGCGCGGTGTCTGGATCGGCCATTGTGAAGTTTCTGCTGTAACCGCAATCCGTGACCGGCAGTGAGTTAACAACAGGACCGCCGGCATGCCATTTTTATTCCCGGAACCACCGCCTGAACTGGATCCCGTGTTGATTCTGCATAGGAAGCGCCGATCGTGTGATCGGTGCGCCTCCTGTGTCCGTCCTCTTCCCGGGCAGCCAGTTCCGCACCACCGACGATCCGCGCGAGCGCCGCAAGCGGATGACTGCGTGCAGAAGCGGGAATATCCGGCGACGGAACGGCGTCTACTCATTGTTGTGTATCAAGGGGATCGAAAGTGCAACCAACCATGCGCCGCTTGCAGCTCGGATCGGGCGTTGTGCTGCTGATCTACCTCTTTCTCCACCTGGCCAATCATGCGCTCGGGATCTGGTCGCTGGATCTTGCGGGGCGGGGTCTCGCGCTGGCTCTGCGGCTCTGGCATAGCGTGCCCGGAACGATCCTGCTGTACGGTTCGGCCTCCCTGCATTTTGCGCTGGCGCTGCGCACAGTCTACGGGCGCCACCACTGGACGCTGCCGGCCACCGAATGGATCCGCCTTTGGGCGGGACTCAGCCTCCCGCTGCTGCTTATCCGCCATGCGGTGGCGACCCGGCTCGCCGCCTCGCTCTATGGATTCGAACCGAACTATGAGCGAATCGTGATCCTGCTGATCACCAGCGGCACGCAAGGCTTGCAGGTTGCATTGCTCGCCCCGGGCTGGGTACACGGTTGTCTGGGGCTGTGGATCCGCCTGCGCCATCATGCGATGGTGCGCCGCGCCAGGCCTGCACTGCTCGCTCTGCTCGTGCTCCTGCCACTGCTGTCGGCGGCCGGCCTTGTCCGGATGACCCGGGCCGTCATGGCGAGCCGAGCTGTCCTCCCGGCGCCCGATCCGAAACTGGCCGCGCATCAGATCGCTCTCGATGCGTGGCGCCACAATCTCGTCATCCTCTACCTGCTGCTGATCACCGGCGCGTTCGTGGCCGGCCAGTTGCGCAACCGGCTTGCGCGTCGAAGATCGCAAAAGGCGTCGCTCAATGCCTGATTCACAGTGTCAAAAGATAACGTGCATGCAACGGAAAGACAGGCGATATGTCCACCCTAAGACTGGCTTCAGCGGACATTAGTTAACCAGGAGGTAGTAAAAGAGAAGGCCGATGGTGATGATGCCAACGGCATTCCAAAACTTGAACTGGTCGCGATTCATGATCCCATCCGATCTGGATTGGTACGAAACAAAAAGTCGTTCAATTGCCCTGCCAGCCGTATCCTCTTTCGAGAAACCGTGTGCGACCTGCGCCCGCAATCAAGGCATGGGCTTCGTCTGTGCGGTCTGGTTTTCATCAGTCTGTGTTGCCTGGTTTCCATGCATCAGCGCATTCCTCTGCGCTTGATGTTTGGCTTCCAGCCTTTGTTCCGCCGCTTGAATGTCGGCGGGGTAGTTACTATTGTCGCCTTGGGCAGGGGTGTAACCTACCGACTCCAATTCCTCGAGTTCATGCCGCACTTCCGCGCGAGTAATTTGATGCGTGCCGGGTTCGGGCGACGTTTGCGCGTATACACAAGCCGAGGTTGCCATCAACGCAGCGCTCACGATGAGCGAACCGCGCATGGGCAGCACGAAAAGCCGATTCAGCGAATTCGATTTCATGTCAATACTCCTTGATTGTTCGAGCGAGAGAAGCCCGCAATCGACTCGACTGCGCAGCATGACGCTCTGCATGGGTTAACCGCGGAGCCAGTCTTCTTATTCCCCAACTTCTTTCGCAGAAAAAATGCATCCGTGGCGCATCCGTGGCATCAGCAATAAGAGGACACAGGAGCACGAACCGGGGCACGGGAATTTCCCTTGGCCGGCAGCCGCGTCAACAACTGGAGCGGGAATAAAACGGGTGGCTGCGCGGTTCTACAAATGCACGGCGAACCAGTTCTCGGGATTGATCAACATCCCGGAAACCGGAAGCGAGTTGCGTGCCCAGGCGTAGCCTTCACGGCGATGCGCTTTGGAAGCTATCCCTACTGTATTTGGAGATCGTCATGAAAATCCTGATTTCGGCCGCTGTCGCGGCATTGGCTTCGTTCGCAGCGCTGGCCCAGCCGCCCGGCATCCCCGCAACCTCTGACAGCAACACCCATATCGCCGGGCCGCGCGATCCCTACACGGATGGCGCGAAAGCAGGCAGGTTCGACGTCTATTCCGACGGCGCAAGAATCACGGATCGGCGCGATCCGTTCACCGACGGCGCGCACGGCTAAGACGCTGCCAGAACCGCAGGCGGCGTAAATGAAAATAAAAAGGGCGGGGCTGCGGCCCGCCCTTATCGCGCCGGGGCCCGGAAATTGCCAAGGCCCTCAGGCGCTTGCACTACCCATTGGAAGTGATGCTAACCTAGCGTGCGCTCGGCAGTGTCAGCGCTTGGTGGCAAGCGCCGGCGCATCGGGATGCGTGGAGGGTAGAGCATGTCGCACTTTCCCTATCTTCAAAGGTTGCGGCCGGCCGGTGTGCGATCGGTCCGCCTTGCCACCGGACTGGTGCTGTTTACCTACGTGGGTACGCATCTCCTGAATCACTCGCTGGGGAATATCTCGCTCGCTTGGCTGGAGCGTGGCCTGCTTGTGCAGAAGTTCATCTGGCAGGGATGGCTTGGGACGGCTGTCCTGTACAGCGCGCTGGTGACGCATTTCTTCCTGGGTCTGTGGGCGCTGTATGAACGGCGCGCGTTGCATTGGACGCCGGGCGAGGTGGCGCAGCTCGTCCTCGGCTTGTGCATACCGCCGCTGCTAGCCAACCATATTGCGAATACGCGGATCGCCTTTGCCGAGTTTGGCCTGGACAAGGGTTACGCGCAGTTGCTGTACTCGTTCTGGATCGCTTCACCGTTCTTCGGCCGTGTGCAGTTGATGCTCCTGGTGGTCGCCTGGCTGCATGGGTGTTACGGCATCTGGTTCTGGTTGCGCTTGAAACCATGGTTTGGGGCGTGGCGGAGTGTGCTGCTGAGCGCCGCCGTGCTGCTCCCGGTGCTTGCGCTGCTAGGCTTCTTGCAGGGCGGACGGGAAGTGATCGCGCTGGCGCAGGATCCCGTCTGGCGTGCCGCGGCGACCCGCCCGGCGATCATCGGAACGGATTTGCAGAATCTCTGGCTCGCCGAACTGCGCAACGATTTTTTGCTCTTCGATGGGGGTGCGCTGCTGCTGGTGCTTGCGGCGCGGCTGGTGCGCACGGTGCGGGAGCGCCGGGGCGGGCGGCTCTGCATCCTGTATCCGGACGGGCGCAAGGTATTCGCGCCGCTCGGGTTTTCGGTGCTGGAGGCTAGCCGCATGGCCGGCGTTCCCCATGCCAGCACTTGCGGTGGCCGCGCCCGATGTACGTTGTGCCGGGTGCGGGTGCTAAGCGCCGTGCCGCTGCCCGCGCCGGCCGAGGCGGAGCGGCGCGTTCTGGAGCGGCTGGGAGCGGATTCGCAGACAGTGCGTCTAGCCTGCCAGTTGCGGCCGACCCATGCGCTCCGCGTGTGGCCACTGGTGCCTCCGGCCGCCTCCACGGCCTTCCTGCAGCGGCGCCAGCGGGACGTCATGCCACAAGAGCGATTCGCGGCGTTCATGTTCGTGGATATGCGGGATTCCACAAGGCTTGCGGCGGCACAACTACCGTTCGACAGCATCTTCATGGTCAGCCGCTTCCTGAGTGCGGTCTGCGCCGCGGTGGTCCAGGCGGGCGGTCTGCCAAACCAGTTCCTGGGAGACGCGGTGCTCGCGATCTTTGGCTTGCACAGCGAGCCAGCCGAGGCCTGTCGTCAGGCGCTCAGTGCCGTGCCGTTGGTCGCTGCCAATATTGACGAACTCAACGCCGCGCTCAAGCAGGAGTTGCAGGCGCCAATCCGCTTTGGCATCGGATTGCACTGCGGCCGGGCCATCATGGGCGAGATTGGTTTCCGCGAGCATGTCACGTTCACGGCGATTGGCGACCCGTTGAACGTGGCCTCGAGACTTGAGCAGTTGACAAAAGAGATCGCTTGCGAGGCGATCATCTCGGAACAGGTCTTCCAGCACGCCGGCGTTTCGGCCGCAGGCTTGCCGCAGCTTGCCGCACGCCTGCGAGGTCGCGATGACCCGGTGCCCGTCCGCGTGCTGTCCAAGGCGGCGCAGATGCCTCGGGCCTGACTAAGCATTGCACGCCACGCTCACCGCCGTCGATGCCAGGACGGAAGGGCGCGGCAGCGACTGGCATGCGTCCCTGGACTATAGGTGTGGCCAGCGCCAGCCCGAGGGCGATGCAAGGCCGGTCATCGCATCAGGCCCGATGACCGGCCGGCTTCCCTCTTACTGCACGTTACCTGCCACGGCGATGGTCTGGCCGGTGATGTAGTTCGAGTCCGGCGAGCAGAACAGGTACACGCCGCCAGCGGCTTCCTCCGGGGTGCCCCCACGGCCGAGCGGGTTGCGCTGGGCGTGCGCCTTCAGCAGTTCCGGATTCAGGCCGACGCGGATGTCGCGGCCCTCGATATTCACCGTCGCGCCGGCCTTGGCGTCGGCCGACGTCATGCGGGTGTGGATCAGGCCGAATGCCACGGCGTTCACGTTGACATTGAAGCGGCCCCATTCGCGGGCGAGCGCGCGGGTCATGCCGATCACGCCGGACTTGGCGCCGGAGTAGTTCAGCTGGCCGGCATTGCCGTTCAGGGCCGAGGTCGACGAGATGTTGACGATCTTGCGGTACACCTCGCGGCCGGCTTCCTTGTCGGCGGCGTGCAGTGCCTTGATGTGCGGATAGGCGGCGCGGATGATGCGGAAGGGCGCGGTCATGTGGCAGTCCAGGATGGCGTACCACTGCTCGTCGCTCATTTTCTGCACCACGTCGTCCCAGGTGAAGCCGGCGTTGTTGACGAGGATGTCGATGCTCTTGAAGTGGCTCATCGCCGTGTTGATGAAGCGATCGGCGAAGTCCGGCGCGGACACGTTGCCCACGCAGGCCACGGCCTCGACGCCCATCGCCTTCAGTTCTTCCACGGTCTGGTGCGCCGGTTCGGCATCCAGGTCGTTGATCACCAGGCGCGCGCCTTCGCTGGCCAGGCGCTTGGCAATCGCGTTGCCGATACCACGGCCGGAACCGGTGACCAGTGCCACCTTGCCGTCAAGTGTTCCCATGTCTTATCTCCTGAATTTACTGAATTTGCTGAACTTGCATGGGGTTACAGGGCGACGACCGCGTCGCCCAGGATCTTGGTTTCGCCATATTGGTTGGCGGTCTGGATTTCCAGCTTGATGCGCTTCTCGCCGTTCACTTCCAGCTTTTCCGCCACGCGGCCGCTGCACGTGATGCGGTGGCCGAGATGCGTGATGCCGACAAAGCGCACGCCGAACTGGCGCAACTGCCGCTGGTCAACCCACAGCGTGAGCAGGCGGCCCAGATAGGCCATCGACAGCATCCCGTGCGCGAACACGTCGGGCATGCCGGCCTTGCGCGCGAAGTCGGTATCGATATGGATCGCGTTGTGATCGTTCGAGGCGCCGGCAAACAGCGCCAGCGTGGTGCGGTTGATCGGCTCCAGCGTCAGCGGGGGCAGGGTGTCGCCGACCTGGATCTGCTCAAAGCTCAAATTGCTCGGATTGCTCGGATTGCTCATTGGGGTTCTCCGGTTCAGCCGTTGCGCTGCACGAGTACGCTGCGCAGGTCGGCCACATGTTCGCCGTCCTGGTTGGTCACGCGTGTCTCGCGTACCAGGAAGTCCAGCGCGCCGCCTTTCTTCTCGTAGATGTCGGTGATACGCGTTTGCAGGTGCAGCGTGTCGCCCGCATAGGCCATGCGGTGGTAGGTGAAGGACTGTTCGCCGTGCAGGATGCGCTCGACCTTGATGCCGAGTTCGTCGCGCCAGGCGCTGGGCGGCTGCACCAGTTCCAGCGAAAAGAGGAAGGTGGGCGGCAGCGGCAGGCCGGGGTGGCCGGCGTCGCGCGCGGCGGCTTCGTCGAGATAGATCGCCCTGGTCTCGCCGGTGGCCTTGGCGAAGAAGCGCAACTGGCTGGCGGCGGCGGTGGTGCGGAAATCCGCAATCACCTTGCCGATGAATTTCTTGTCGATCATGGGAAAGACTCCGTCGGGTAGCGTTCGGTAATCTGCGCAATCAGGCGTGCTTCTTGTAGACCGTGACAACGCACGCGCCGCCCAGCCCCAGGTTGTGCGCCAGCGCCACCTTTGCGCCCTCGACCTGGCGCTGCTCCGCCGTGCCGCGGATCTGGTGCGTCAGCTCGTAGCACTGGGCCAGGCCCGTGGCGCCGAGCGGGTGGCCCTTGGACAGCAGGCCGCCGGACGGGTTGACGACCCAGCGGCCACCGTAGGTGTTATCGCCGTCGTTGACCAGCTTCTCCGCGCCGCCTTCTTCGCACAGGCCCAGGCCTTCGTAGGTCAGCAGTTCGTTTTGCGCGAAGCAGTCGTGCAGCTCGATCACATCGACATCCTCGGGGCCGATGCCGGCCTGCTCATAGACGCTTTGCGATGCCGAGCGCGTCATGTCGAAGCCGACCACGCGGATCATGTCCTTGCTGTCGTAGGTGCTGGGAGTGTCGGTGGTCAGTGCCTGGCCGGCGATCAGCACGTCGGTGCGCAGGCCGCGCTTGCGGGCAAATTCTTCCGAGACCACGATGGCGGCGGCGCCGCCGCAGGTCGGGGGGCAGGCCATCAGGCGCGTCAGCACGCCATCCCATAGCATCGGCGAGGCCAGCACGTCTTCCGGCGTGACGATGTTGCGGAACACGGCGAGCGGGTTGCGCGCGGCGTGCTGGCTGGCCTTGGCGCGGATCTTGGCGAAGGTCTCCAGCCTGGTGCCGTACCTGGTCATGTGCGCACGGCCCGCGCCGGCGAACTGGCGGATGGCGCTGGGCAGGTCGGTACGGTCGACCAGTTCGTTGACCAGGTTCAGCGCGCGCTCCAGCGCCGGTGCGCGGTCGCTCCACTTGGAGCTGAGCGCGCCCGGCTGCATGAACTCGAAGCCCACCGCCAGCGCGCAGTCCACCGCGCCGCTCTGCACCGCCTGGCGTGCCAGGAACAGTGCCGACGAGCCGGTGGCGCAGTTGTTGTTGACGTTGATGACCGGGATGCCGGTCATGCCAGCATGGTAAAGCGCCTTCTGGCCGCAGGTGGAATCGCCGTAGACGTAGCCGGCGTAAGCCTGCTGCACGTCGGCGTAATCGATGCCCGCATCCTCCAGCGCCTGGCGCACCGCGTGCGCGCCCATCATGTCATAGGTTTCGCTGGTGCCCGGCTTCTTGAACGGGATCATGCCGACGCCGGCGACGAATACTTTACGAGTCATGTCATTCTTCCTTCGGATTGCGGTGGTGTTTACGATGACGATACGAATTACATCTTTCGCGAGATCAGGTCGCGCATGACCTCGCTGGTGCCGCCGTAGATCCGTGTGACGCGGGAGTCGGCAAAGGCGCGCGCCACCGGGTACTCCAGCATGTAGCCGTAGCCGCCGTGCAGCTGCACCATTTCGTCCAGTGCCTTGCCCAGGGCTTCCGTGGCATAAAGCTTGGCGATGGCGGCTTCTTCCAGCGTCAGGCGGCGGCGCACGTGCTCGGCGAGGTAGTGATCGACCATCAGGCGCACGGCCACGGCTTGCGCCTTGATGTCGGCCAGCTTGAACTTGGTGTTCTGGAAGTCCCACACGGTCTGGTTGAAGGCCTTGCGCTCCTTCACATAGTTGATGGTGTGTTCCAGGCAGACTTCCAGCTTGGCGGCGGCGCTCACGGCGATGCTCAGGCGCTCCTGCGGCAGTTCGCCCATCAGGTAGGCGAAGCCCTTGCCTTCCTCGCCCAGGCGGTTGCCCACCGGCACGCGCACGTTGTCGAAGAAGAGTTCGGCAGTGTCCTGCGCGTGCTGGCCCACCTTGTCGAGCTTGCGGCCGCGGCGGAAGCCTTCGCGGTCGGCTTCCACCACGATCAGGCTGACACCCTTGGAGCCGGCGCCGGGATCGGTCTTGCACACCATGATGATCAGGTCGGCATTCAGGCCGTTGCTGATGAAGGTCTTGCTGCCGTTGATCACGTATTCGTCGCCCTCGCGCACGGCGGTGGTACGCACGGCCTTGAGGTCGCTGCCGGTGCCCGGTTCGGTCATGCCGATGGCAAGGATGGCCTCGCCGGAGCAGACCTTGGGCAGCCAGCGTTGCTTCTGCTCCTCGCTGCCGATGCGGTTGATATACGGGGCAATGATGTCGGAGTGCACGCCAAAGCCAGGGCCGCTGACGCCGGCGCGCGCGACTTCCTCGTTGAAGATCGCGCAGTGGCCGAAGTCGCCGCCGCCGCCGCCGTACTCGGTCGGCAGCGTGATGCACAGCAGGCCCTCGCGGCCGGCCTTGAGCCAGGTTTCACGGTCGACCACGCCAGCCTTGTCCCAGGCGGCCTGGCGCGGAACGCATTCGCGTTCGAGGAAGCGGCGCACGGTGGTGCGGAACATTTCGTGGTCGTCGCGGAAGACGGTCCGGGTGACTTGCATGTGAAGCTCCGATAGAAAGGGTGAAGGCTTTGGTCCGCTCTTAGCGTACGCAGGCGACGTGTGCAGCGGGTTCGGGGTGGAATAGCTGATCGACCAGGTGCGCGCGGCGCGCGCGGGTGGTCGCCTGGTTGACGTAGCCCTTTTCGGCCATCTCGTTGGCGTCGATCGAAGGTGGCTCGGCCATCAGCAGCACGCGTTGCACGCTCAGGCTGGCGCCGTCCTTGGCCTGGGCGCGCAGGCGTTCGCATAGCGCATTCACCACCAGCGGGTGCCGCACCAGCGCTTCGGCGTCCAGTTCGGCCAGTTCCGGGGCCAGCGCACGGCAGGCGGCGAGGTTGGGCCAGGCCAGCGCGGCGAGGTAGTTGTGATCGTGGCCGCAGATGACGGCATCGGTAATCAGCGGCGCGCATCGATCGATCAGCGCCAGGCGCACGGCGCCGGTGCGTACCCAGGTGCCGTTGGCCAGCTTGAAGTCCTCGACCACGCGCCCGGCGAACACCAGGCCGCGGGCCGGATCGGCGGGATCGGCCAGGCGCACG
Organism: Cupriavidus sp. SK-3; assembly: GCF_000611145.1. Lineage (NCBI taxonomy): Bacteria > Pseudomonadati > Pseudomonadota > Betaproteobacteria > Burkholderiales > Burkholderiaceae > Cupriavidus > Cupriavidus sp. SK-3. The sequence goes on from NZ_JFJV02000262.1 coordinate 48,761, forward strand.
GCGTCGCCCAGGCAGAAATAGCCCTCATCGTCGAAGGCAGCGGCGGTGAGGTCGGGGCGCTTGACGTAGCCGGAAAAAAGGAAGGGGCCGCGCATGCGGATCTCGAAGCGCCCGTCGCCACCGTCCAGCGGCACCAGCTTGATCTCGGCGCCGGGCATCGGCACGCCGACATTGCCGACGTCGTCGGTGGCCCAGCCGCAGTACACGCCCATGGCGGTGGTTTCCGTGGAGCCCAGGCCGGAGCAGAAGACAATGTGTTCGCCCACCGTCTGTTCGGCCACACGCTGGATGCGCTGGAACACATCGCCCGGCAGGCTGGCGCCGCCATAGCCGAAGCTGACCGCATTGGCGAGCAGGCTGCGTGCCAGCACCGGGTCGCGTTCGAGTTCAGTGACCAGCGCGCTCCACGCGGACGGCACGCTGTTGAACATGGTGGGCGAGACTTCGCGCAGGTTGCGCACGGTGCGCTGGAACAGGCCGGGCAGGGGGCGGCCATCGTCGATGTAATGCGTGGCGCCCAGCACGATGGCGCGCGCGAAGTTGGTCACGCCGCCCAGGCCATGGTGCCAGGGCAGCCAGTCGAGGAACACCGGCTGCCGCTCGATCAGGGCGGCGAGGTTCTCCGCGTGATAGGACGTCACCGCGTTGAGATTGCTGTAGGCGGTGGCCACGCCCTTGGGGACACCGGTGGAACCCGAAGTGAACAGCACGCGCACCGTGTGCGTGGGACGGATGGCAGCGTGCGCGCTGGCCAGCGCGGCCAGCCGCGCCGGCGTCAGCTCGGTGGCTGCCAGGCCGCTCCAGGCGTGCTGGCCGGCGGCCGCGCCTTCCACGGCGATAACCGCCGCCTTGTAGCCTTCCAGGGCCGCGATGGCACGCTCGAAGGGCGCGGCCGATTGCACGAACAGTGCCGCGGGCGGCACCAGTTCCGCAACGCCCTTGAGACGCGCGAAATCGCGGCTGATGGTGGAGTAGGCGGGCGACACCGCCGCGGCGGGCACGCCCACGTACTCGGCGGCAAGCAGCACGACGGCCTGCTCGATGGAGTTGCCGGAAAGCAGCATCAGCGGGCGGTCTTGTCCGAGGCCGAGTTCCAGCAGCGCGGCGCCCACTGCCTGTACCTGGTGCCACAGTTCGGTCCAGGTGATTGTGCGCCAAGCGCCTTGTGCGTCGCGCTCGCGGAATGCGGCGTTGGTGCCGCGGCGCTCTGCCCAGTAGGGCAGGAAGTCGGCCATGCCTTGCTGGGGGATCTTGGTCGGCGGCGTCGCGCAGCGCAGCAGGAGCGTGCCGTCGGGGCGGTGCTCGATCAGGGTGCGGCGCTCGGGGAAGCAGACCGGGCGGTAGGGGTGATCGGTTGTGGCTGGCGGGCGCGTGGCCATTGGGGTGTTCATTGGGGCTGTCTCCTGGGCTGGATGCGGGTGGGGCGCGTCAGCAGGTTGCTTTTTTTGGGGTCCCGGGCCGTGGGTTTTGGTATGGCGTTACGGTAACGCCAAGAGGGGGTGGGATATAACCACCCGCGTTAGGTGGCTTTGT
>NZ_JFJV02000263.1:0-39796 GCF_000611145.1 Cupriavidus sp. SK-3
GTGCATCGCCAGGTGTGGGAATCCCCTGCCTCTAGGCCGGGGAGGACGTCAAGGATCGTCCTTGAGGTAGGTTCAATGACCCCTAGCGTTTTCGGTTGCTCAAGAAATGGGCATGCAGGGAATCGAGCACCAGGCCGGTTTCGGCCAGCAGCGCATCGTCATCGGCCAGCCGCTCACGGGCGCCGGCCAGAATCGCCTCGAACCCGCTCGCTTCCGGGACGGTCGGTCCGCCGACATCCAGCGCATGGACCATCCCCGCCAGACGCTGCAATCCTGGATTTGCCTCGAGGGCAAAGCTGGCCAGCAACACCTCGAAGGAAACCTTTTCACCGACATGGGTGAATGTCGCGCCGTCGAAATCGAAGCCCAGGGCGTCGGCGGGACAGTCACCGGGGGTTTCGAGCCACAGGAAACGAGCATGGGGATCGATAAAGCGCTGGATCAGCCACGCGCAAGCCACCCGGTCGACCCAAAGATGGCGGCGTGTCGCCCATAGCCGCCCCTGGTATTGCATGGGGTCGCGTCGCGCGATGGCCCCTGCGGCGGGGTGCGGCTCGCCCGGCGACAGGATTGTTTCAATGGCGCCCGTGAAGTCCCGCCACTGTGCCTCGGCGCGCAAGGACGCCTCGTTGGGAAAGAAGTCGATCTTGCGGATCGCCTCGTAGATGCGGCCGAGCCGTCGCTGCAGGCGATTGAGTTCGGCTTCACTTAGACTGGAAAGCGTCTGGCGGGCTTCCGAGACGGACGCGAGGAGTTCGGCGTAGTCGCTCGATCTGTCGAACAACGCGCGGTAGGCGGCAGCGTCGTCGTCCTCTTGGGGCTGCACCGTCAACAGCCAGGCCTGGCCGTCCTGCTGCTGTGTATCGTCGGCCAGTTCGCGGAACTGTTCCACTTGCTCGGCGCCGGCCGGCAGCAGATAAGCCCCGTCGCGCAAGGCGGCGCCGCCTAACGCCTTGAGCGTGCGCCAGATCCGCATGCGGGCGGTCGCACCCGATGTGGGAAGGCTGACGATCAGCAGGATCCAGGAGTCTTGGGACGTGGTCATGGAAGGCAGCATAGGGTTCCATCGCACAGGTTTCAATGATGTAGAGATCATTACAAAAACTGGGCCGATTGGGAGGCGGTCCCTCGAATCCCAATGGATCGGCATCGCCGCTGCCCGGGTTCGCCCGCGCAAACCACGGGACAGACCAGCCCGAAAGACCGGATCCGGTGTTACTCGCGCCGCACAAATCGGGCGCGGAAGGCTCCGCTGGCGTCAACGGTTTTGAACACTGGTTTTGCTTTGGTAAGGACGTGCGTGCGGTAAATGGCTCGTCGCGGAAATCCAGGCCCAGGATAGTCAGACATCGTTGGCCAGGCCGCAAACGTAAGGGATGTGGATCATCTTGCGCACCATTGAGATCCCGCCAACGGGGAATTTCCAGCCCTCTCTCGTCTTGTTGACGCCGATTAGCCGGCGTAAAGCCGGCACGCAATTTCGAGTAGCTTGGCGCAGACGACCAGCCAACGCATCCCGCCCTCCGGAAGCGCGAGACAAAACGTACCGGGTGCGCGGCGGCTTTGCGAGCGTCAACCTATTGCGAGGTACAACTCCCTATAAGCCCCAACGAGGTCATCGAGGCTGAACGAGCGGTTCAAACCGCTCGGATTTGGCAGGACCCACACTTTCGACCCGCCGAACATAGCGTTCTGGCGTCCCCACAAGACGTGCCGCTGACCTGAAATGGCCGCGTATGCGGCCTTTCCCAGGAAGGCGATATAGGTGGGGCGATAAAGCTCGATTTTCTTCAGTAACGCCGAAGTCGACTCAAGGAATTCATGCAGTGAAAGCTGATCGGCCCGCGCCGTAGGCCGGCCAACAGCTGTTGTCAATCCGCACCGATGGGCGAGCAGGTCCCGGTCGTTTTCGGCACGCATCAGCTCTGGCGTGAAACCGGCCAAATGTAGGGCGCGCCAGAAACGGTTGCCATTTCCTTCAAAATGGTGGCCCGTTGCCACCGCTCTCATGCCGGGATTTATTCCACAAAAAACGACCGCCAGGCCTTCCGACATTGCGTCTGGAAGTGACGTCAACGTAACTGTCCCGGGTGCGCAGGTAGCCATTTGTGTGCGGTTTCAACCGGCGAGCATCTTCCCGTTAAGGAGAATGTGCAGCGTTCTGACAAAGAGAATCACAATCGCGAGGCTCAGCATGGCGAGCAGGATGATTGCAATCACCTTCAGGGGCCAGGCCTGGACGAACATCGCGTATTTCAGCGCGGCACACGCCAGCGCTGCCATCGGAAAGCTGATCGCCCACCAACCGGTAGCAAACGGAATTCCCCTGCGAAACACCTTGGGTGCCAGTGTGAGGAATACGAAAAGACCGAAGTAGAACAGCAACCCGGAGAAGGTATCGACGTGCTGCGTAAAGTTGGTGTAGGCAAGAAAGCCCACTTCGAACGGCGCCATCAGGATTAGCAGCGAAGGGACCATGCCGGCGGGCAGCGGCTCGTGGTGAATCATTCGCGACATGATCATCGTAAAGAACAACAGGGCAATCATCGTTCCCACGGCCAGCGCGAACATGTTGACCTCATGCGCCCACGGCATTGGCATGGTCCCGCCGGCAACGGCGATATCCAGCGTGGCCACACCCGGGATGAACCAGGCGGGAACTGCGTGCGCGGCGTCGATCTTTCCCCGCAGCAGCCGGCCCGCAATCGCGAAACAGAGCGCGAGCGTGAAAATCGTACCTGCCGCCCACATGACTTCGGCGAGCGTCTGGCTCCGTTGGGCAACGACCGAGGAAAGCAGCAGGATAGCGATCGTGATCGTGCCGAAGAAATTGCCGGCGACGGGATGCCGGTATTCGGCGACGACCGCCTCAGGATGTTTGACTGCCTTGAAGAGATAGCCCGCGCTCAGCACGACGAATACAACCAGGGCGAGGATGCCGGCCGCTTCAGAGATCAGCGGAGTCACCCCAAATTCGTGGCTGGCCTGGCGCCACGCAATAGACAGTCCGGCAATACCCATTACCGACGCAAACAGGTTGACTGGCAGGTTTCTGATGGAAGCGGTTGTTCGCAAGGACTGCGGATGGGGACTCGAAAGCGTTGACACAGCACATTCTCCTGATTCTTGGGGACCCGGGACGTGGCGGCCAGAAAGCAGCCGATCAAGAGGCCGCGAATCGTTTGCCTCCTCGCTTGTCGGGGGGATTCGGCGGATAGTATTCTCTTCCACCGATGAAGATAATCTGTCATTATCGGGAATCATCCTCCCAAAAAATGAGAACATGGCTGATCGCTTCGAATCCATGTCGATCCTGGTGGCCGTGGTCGAAGCAGGCAGTTTTTCCGCCGCGGCGCGCCAACTCAAGATGCCGCTCGCAACGGTGAGCCGCAAGGTTGGAGACCTGGAGTCGCACCTGAAAACCCGACTCCTGCATCGCTCCACCCGACAGCTTGCTCTCACCGAAGCCGGGCAATCGTATGTCGCCGCATGCCGGCGCATTCTCGAGGAAGTGGGAGAGGCGGAGCGTGCGGCGTCCGGGGAATACGCGGCGCCCAAAGGCGAGCTGGTCATCACTGCACCCCTCGTCTTCGGACGCCTGCACGTCTTGCCCGTGGTCGCGGAATTCCTCAAGACTTATCCGGACATCGATGTGCGGATGGTGCTGACCGACCGCGTGGTGCCTCTTCTTGAAGAGCACGTCGACGTCGCATTGCGGGTTGCCGAACTGCCCGACAGCAGTTTCATCGCGGCACGGATTGGCACGGTGCGTCGGGTGGTGTGCGCAAGCCCCGCCTATTTCGCTGAACACGGCACGCCGACGAGCCCCCTTGAGCTCGCCGCGCATGCGTGCATTACATTCGAACAGATGGCATCCAGGCAGGTCTGGAGCTTCATGTCGGGCAAGTCGGAGATCGCGGTGCCGGTCCGTTCGCGGCTTGCCGTCAGCACTGCCGAAGCCGCAATCGATGCGGCGGTGGCCGGCGTCGGGATTACTCGCGTGGTGTCCTATCAGATGGCGAGCGCGTTGCGTGCCGGCGCACTCAAGATCGTGCTCGCACCGTTTGAGCCGGCGCCGTGGCCCATCAGCCTTGTGCACACCGGACAGGGAATCCTGCCGCTGAAGTTGCGCGCTTTTCTTGATTTCGCCACGCCGCGGTTGAAGGCCCGGGTGGTGGAGGTGGGGGTCTGACGTTTGCAGGTCGGGGGGCGTTGCAGGTGGGGCGGGAACGGTCGTCGCCGTCGATGGTCGCTCACGGCCATGAAGGGACCCTCGTCCGATACGCCGTCGAGACATTCACATGGCAGCTCCACTCAGCAAGCGGTCGTTCGATCGCCGAGAAACGGCGTCGCGTCATCGGCCGACAGGACCATGCAGCAGACGAAAGAAGAATGCGGGTGTTGGCTCGGGAGCCGCCTGGGCAGGGGAGTGCCGATGACCAGTGGGCAGAGTCCTAAGTCATTGATGGGGTTGGGAATCTGACCATCCGCCTGTGTCTTTCGATCCTAAAAAGGGACGCGAGAGGAACCTGCTCTACGCTGCGATAAACCAGGCGCGCAACGAGAAAGGCGTGAACATCCCGGACGTGAAGATCAAACGGCCGAAGACACCCGCCGCACGCACGCGACGCCGACAGGCCGGCGAGTTGGACCGCATCCTCCAGAGCAGCGAGCGCAGCCGCAGCAAGAACCTCAAGCCGGCCATCCTGCTCGCCATCGAGAATCGCACCTCGATTTACCGGTGGCTCAAAGCTGCCTGCGGGCGCCGAAAGGGGGAACGCGCGCTGGCCGCGCGGCGGGCCTGCCAAGCTCACAGCGCGCCAGCAAGCGCAGGTGTTGCGCTGGATTAACGGCAAGGGCCGGGCCGTCGGTTGGTACATATCAGGCTCCGCTGCCTGCAGGGGGAATCCCGCTGACACAGGACAACTCCGTGGCCGGCAAGTGCAGCATTCAAGCTACCAATGCCACCGGTACTGTCAGCACCCAGCAGGTCACTGTGACCACGTCGGGCGTGGTCCAGACTTTGCATTCTGATTGACGGGTGGCCGAGCTGCCACCCACGCTCACTGAAAGAGAAACAACGATGAAATTCCTTTGGAGGGCGGCGCTGGCCGCTGCGCTGTTGACCGGATGCGCCGTCTACACGCCCGGAGGGGCGGAGGAGCAGTAGTGGCCCCAGCCTCCGCTGTAGTCGATCCAGGCCCCGACCCCGGCGGATTTTGTCCTCCTGGACAAGCAAAGAAAGGGCGTCGCTGACGAGGCAGCTAAGAATCGGTTGAAAGCCGCCTTCGGGGTCAGCACGCCAGGCAGCCACTTGGGCTAACTGCAGGCACTGGCCGTGAGATGCCATCGCAATTGGCATCACAACCAGGCGCTATGCCACTGGCGATGTTGATCAGCATTATGCCGTCGGGTTCATTCAGGCGGGTCGAACTCCACCTTGATCGTGCCGCTGCGGATCGCCTCTTTGAACCTGGCATGATCGGCCTCGTTCTGGTCGGCGTACAGAAGCGAGAACGTGGCGATCGCCTTGTCGAACGCATCGCTCTTGCCCAGATATCCGGTAATGAGGGACGGATCGCCGGAGCGCGCGTGTGACAGCGCAAGTGACTGTCCGCACCAGTCGGCGAAGCCCAGCATTTCCACCTTGCCAAAGGTCTCGATGACAGGCTTGACCTTGATGTCGCGCAATTGGCGCAGATAGTAGTCGTACCCCAGCTCCCCCTTTGTCCAGCCGAGAAACATATCACTTGCGGGCTGCATCAGCCGATAACCATTGACGACACGTTGCCCATGATTGCGATAGACGCTCTTTCCCGCATAGGCTTCCAGCACCGAGGCGCGCGCCTCCTTGACCTGGAGGAAGAGCGGATCGCCCGCGCCGTCCATCAGCAGGACAACCCAGCAGCGGGTCCCTACGCTTCCCACCCCCACCACCTTGATGGCTTCATCCACGATCCGGTAGCGGTCGATGAGGACGCGCTGGGCTGGCGTCAGGCTTTCCCGATAGCGGTTGATGGCCTTCTTGACAGCAGACTCAAGTGTTCCGGGTTTTTGGCCTTGCGGATGAAAGATCGTGGGCCGTTCGTCCTTGATGATGGCCGAGTCGCCTGTGCCGGAAGCGAGTTTCGGGAACAGTTCTTCTGCCAGGCTGTGTACACGTTCTTTTTCCACTCTCCTGATGACGCGGCGGCGCAGCGCCGGATCGGCTATTGAGGCGATCAGCCCTTCCGCCTCTATCGCGTGGTACCAGAGATCCAGCGATTTCATTTCGCTGAAAGTCGCCATGTTCTCGCGGTACGAACGCACACAGGCGAGAACGGCATCATTTGCGATGGAGTCGCCTAGCCCGTTGTCACGGCTTGCAATCACGAAACTGGCGGCAAGACGCTTTAGATCCCAGTCCCACGGCGCAGGGAGAGTCTCGTCAAGATCGTTGATCGCAAAAATGATGTTGCGCTCCGCGGTCGCGAAGCCGCCGAAATTCATGAGGTGTGCGTCGCCGCAACACTGCACGTGTATTCCCGGGGTCGGCAGGGAGGTGAGATCATTCGCCATGTTCAGCGCGGCGCCACGATAAAACGTGAATGGCGACTGAACCATGCGTCCGTGTCGAAGCGCAAGCAGTTCCGGCAGGCGACCTTCGTCGGCTTGCTGGACGAGGTGGACGGGCTCGGCACGGTCGGCAGCGGGCTTCCACATGCCGTGCAAATGACGCGGACACTTTTCCCGAAGGCTTTTTCCCAGCGCACGCCGCTCTTTCCTCGAGCGAAAAGGCGTCCCCGAAACATCCGCAGTGGATTCTTTTGGCGTGGCATCCGTAACATTGCTCAACTGGCTTGTTTTCATGACAGACTCCACGCTTACGCTCCATTTAAATAACAATGGCACGTGACCAGTGCTCGAGGTTGATGCAGCTCAAGTGACCTGTAGAGCGAGCAGCCGAACGCGGCTGACCAAGCACATAGTGATGCTGCACAAGTGCCAGATGCATCATGTGCGGATTGATCAGCCACCCGCCCAATGACCCTGCCTCGATTCCACGTACAGCAGGGGTTTGCTAATTTTCTGTTGGCAGCCCAATCAGGCCTGGGTCAGCGACATCACGTTCGTGGCCACCGACGAAGGCTGGCTGTTCCTGGCGGCGATCCTGGATCTGTCCAGACGGCGCATCGTGGGCTGGTCAATGTCCGAGCGAATGCAGGCCGATCTGGTCTGCCAGGCCTTGCGCAGTGCTTGCTGGCAACGCAAACCGCCACCCGGGCTGCCACTACACTCGGCGGGAGCCAGTATGCAAGCCGGGCCTACCGGGCATTGGCCACCAAGTTCGGGATGCAAGTCTCGATGAGCCGGCGCGAGATACCCAGTCGGTTGGCCGCCGGCGGCAACTTGGCGCCGGCAAGTAGCCAATGAAAGTACTTCAGCATGCACTACACCGGCGAGCACCATGCGTGGTAACCGTGCGACGCGGGCGGATGTGATCTTGCGACAGCCATCTTTTCTCCTCGCGGCGGGATCAACACCCAAGGCCTAAAGATAATTTGCGGCGGATCAATTTACGTCGCGATTGCATACATATATTAGAAAAGGGCTGCACGCGACATTGGACGGTGATAGCGGGGTACCGCATTGACCGCCTGACAGACCCACGTGAGATTGATTTTGTACGCAGATTCCTTGCATTGGCTCACGCCAGTCTCGCGGCTCTGCCATGGACCCGAATATCGCCAGCATAGGTGGAATGGTCGAGGTCGTGCCCGGATTTCGGCACAAAGACGTACGGCATCTGGTCCATGAAGACGGCGCAAGAACAAGACAAACAGCCATGAAACTGCCACAGCACAAAGGCTTCTGCAGCAGCACTGCCCGCCTCCTTGGCCGGGTCGTCCGGGATTTCCGCGTCTGGCTTGGGGTGTGCGCACTACTTTCTGGCTGCACATCACTGGGCCCCACGACCATTGTTGCGGACCGATTCGACTACAGTGCGGCGATCGCCGACTCCTGGAAGCAGCAAACGCTGCTGAACATCGTCAAGCTACGCTACATGGACCTGCCAGTGTTCGTGGACGTGGCCTCTGTTGTCAGTGGCTATTCGCTGCAAGCAGGTGTGTCTGTGAGCGGCACCCTTTCAACGCAGAAGGCGGTGCAGGGAAATTTTCTTTCCTCGGGGGTACAGGGCGTCTATACAGACCGTCCCACCATCACCTATGCGCCGGCGACCGGCCAGAAATTTGTGCGTGGGCTGATGGAGCCCATTGATCCCAAGAACATCTTCTTCATGCTCCAGAGCGGCTTTGCTGCGGACTTTGTGCTGAGCATGGCAGTGGAGTCGCTCAACGGCGTGCGCAACCGCTCGACGGCTGCGGGGGCGATGCGGGAAGCGGATCCGGCATTCCTGCAGGCAATTGCGCTGCTGCGCGATGTACAGGCTGCCGGTGCGTTCGCAATGCGCGTGGAGGAGGACAAAGTCAAAGGTTCTACCGCCGTCCTCTTCTTCCGGCGCGAGGACATGCCGGTCGATATTGTGGAAAAGGTGACCGAGATCCGCCGCCTGCTTAAAATGCCCGCCGGGCCGCAAAAGTTCACGCTCAGGTATTCCCCGGCCCGCGGCGCAGATGACGAACTGACGGTGAACACCCGCTCGATGCTGCAAATCATGGGCGCCTTTTCCAGCTATATCGACGTCCCGGAGGAACACCTGAGACAACGCAGCGCACTACCGCCCGTCGCGCAGAGCACCGCAGAGACGCAAGAGACCGGCGTACGGATCCACAGCAGTAAGGAGAAGCCCGCAGATGCGTATGCGACCGTACGCTACCGCGAGTACTGGTTCTGGGTTGACCAGGGTGACCTGAAAACCAAACGCGCTCTCTCGGCCATCATGCTGTTTTTCACGTTGGCAGATACTGGCAGTAAGGAGGCACTGCCGCTGGTCACCATTCCCGCACAATAGCAGGGTAAGGTGATCAGGGTTGCCGTGAAAATATGGGGACGACCAAGGCACGAGGAACAAGCAATCCGGTCTTCCAATCGTTTTCAGAACAGAGTTCACGGCGAAAAAGCCCGATGCCGCCATCGGCGCTTGTTGCGATTTCGGGGGCGGTGAAAACGGTGCATTCTCCGCGGGCCTGCTGAACGGATGGACGGCAACAGGAACGCGGCGGGAATTCAAACTCGTTACCGACCTCGGCACCGGTGCGTTGATTGCGCCCTTCATCTCAGAATTCCAGTGTCTAGCGCCGGGAGCGGCTCCTGCCGCTCCTGAGTTTTTGCGAATGGGCTCTGTAGCTCAGCGGCCGCGATCCCGCGTGGCTTCGATGACGCTCGCCTTCTGGGCTTCAGTCATCTGGTGCCACAGGCCGATCTCCGCCAGCGTGCGGCGGCATCCCTGGCAATAGCGGGCTGCGCTATCCATCCTGCAGATGTTCACGCAGGGGTCGGCGATGGGCTGCGCGCCGCCAACGCACCCTGCATCGCTCATATCACCGTACCGCCGTTTGGGCTTATGATCTGGCCGACGAGATAGTGCTCACCCGCCAAGTATGTGGCCAGCGAGGCGTATTCTTCGACAGTGCCGAGCCGACCAGCGGGAATGACCTGCCACAACTGATTGCACTTCTCTTCGCCGGCCGCCTGGAGGTACCGAGCAAAGTCATCCGTGAGCACGCCACCCGGCGCGATGGCATTGACGAAGATGTTGGCCCCGGCCACCTCGGCCGCCACGGCCTTGGTGAAGGCAATGACGGCGCCCTTGGTCGCGCTGTAGTGCGGGCTGTGTGCGCTCATGGCCGAGATGCCCGCAATGGACGCGATATTGACAATCCTGCCGTAGCGCTGCGGCTCCATCCGCTTCAACGCCTCGCGCGTGCAGTAGAACACGCCGTGCACGTTGACGCCCCAGTACCGCATCCATTCGTCATCGCTCATCTGGCTGGTGAACTGCAACGACTGGCGCGGCACCGGCGTGGTGAGGTAGGCGTAGTGCTTGTTGCGGCGGGCCTCGTCCTCCGGCTGCACCGGCACCAGCGCCGCGTTGTTGACGAGGATGTGCACCGTGCCGAAGGCTTCATCGATGGCGCGGAACATCGAGGCGACCTGCTTGCTGGACGACACGTCGCATTGCAGGGCGAGGCAGCGCGCCCCGGATGCCTCGACGGCCTCGCGGGCCTGCGCGAGGATGACCGGGTCGATGTCGCAGATCGCCACGGTGGCGCCGGCGTTGCCGAATGCCGTCGCGATGGCCCTGCCAAGGCCCCGGCCGGCGCCGGTGACCAGTGCGACGCGCCCTTCCAGGTTCTTGCTTGCTTGGTTCATGATCTTTACGATTGCGTGGTGGGTTGAACGGTGGCACCCGCGATCGTCGCCTTGCTTGCGGCGCGAGCGGCGCAGGCGAAGAAGAGGACCGAACTGATGGCCAGGATGTCGGTGGCCAGCAGGACCTTGGTGAGCGGAGCGGACACGCCCCGGGCACCCAGCACGTCCACGGCCCAGCCGCTGCCAAGGTTGCCGATGGCGATGGCGAACACGTTGATGCACAGCATCGTGAAGCCCGTGACGGTGGCGCGGGTGTTCTCCGGCACCATGCTCATCGTGGCCGCGTTGACCGAGGCATACAGCGCCAGCGGCAGGAAGAAGCCCGCGCACAGGCCGACATACAGGACCAGCGAATCGGGGCTGGCGAAGCGGGCGGCAATCATGGCCGGACCGCACAGCACGACGAGCAACACCATCAGCGATGCGTGCGCGCCAGACGTCCGCCTCGCCACACGATCCCCCAGCACGCCGCCCGCGATGGATCCCAGCGTGCCGAACGCCAGTTGCAGCAGGCCGATACGCGTCGCGACGGTCGCCGCATCCATGCCGCGCTCCTTGACCAGCCAGAGCTGGGTGAACGACAGCGCGGCAAAGACCATGTGCACCAGCACGAAGCCGACGATGATGTTACGCATTGTGCTGTTCTCCCGCATGATGCCGAGCACCTTCGTCATCTGCTTCAGGAAGGGCGCGCCGCGCTCATGCGCCAGCGACTGGCTGCGATCTTCCTTCAGGAAGGCCAGCAGCACCGCGATAGCCACCCCCACCGCACCCAGCACATAGAACGTGTCACGCCATCCGATGGAAGCGCCAAACGTACCGGCGAGCAGGAAGCTGCAGCCCACACCCAACGGAATCCCCATGAAGAAGACACCCATTGCCATGCTGCGGCGCTCCTGCGAAAACAGTTCGGCGAGCAACGCGACCGCGGCCGGCACCAGGGCAGCCTCGCCGCTTGCCACGAAGAACCGGGCCACGACAAGCTGCTCGAAGCTCTCGGCGTGCCCGGAAGCCCAGGTGCAGAGACTCCAGATCAGCACGCCGGCGGCGATCACGCGGGTGCGGCTGAACCGGTCGGCAAGCGACCCCATGAAGACCGCCATCCCGCCAAAGCTGAGCACCCACACCGCACCGGCCAGGAAGCCGTACTGGGCATTGTTGAGGCCGATGTCCGCGATGATCTGCGGCGAGAATGCCAGCAGCATGTTGCGATCGATATGCGCCAGCAAATGGATCACCATCAAGCCGGCCAATACGGCATTAGGGCTGCGTTTCCAAAACATCATCTGTCTCCACGTCATTCTCTTGACCGGTAGCGCCGGCCAGGGCGCGATACGTCGTCGCGCCCCTCAGGTTTCTTGCTCCAGGAATCAGGCCACCTTGCGCAGCGGCACGCCACGCTGGGCAGACTTGCGGTTGGGCACCATGCCCAGTCGCGCCAGGGTCTCATCCGCGTCCTTGTAGAACGTGCCGGTCCGGTAGATGCGGTGGGCGTCCTCGCCACTGGCGACCTCGCGGTTCAGCTCGCGGGCGACGCGGACCATCTTCTCCACCTGCTGGACCGACGTGGCGCGCTTGCCGTCCGGGCCGAACAGCGTGTCTTCGATACCCACGCGCACGTGCATGCCCAGGGCAATGGCCATGGTCGTCATCGGCACGACGTTGCGGTGCAGCGTCTCGATCGTCAGCACCGCGCCGTCCGGCGTGCGGCGCGCGAACTCGATCATGTCGGCCGGATGCAGGCCGGCCGCCCCGCCACCGATCGCCACGTAGTTCAGGACCAGCGGGCCGCTGTACACGCCGCGGCGGATCAGGCGCTCGACGGTCTCCAGTTGCGTGAGATTGCCGAGCATGAAGTGCGGCTGGATGCCATTCGCAACCAGGCGCCTGATATGTTCCTCGTGCCACGACGGATTCGACGGGATGACCATGTCCCGGTAGGCGGCCTGGAGCGCCGGATTGATCAGCGAAGTACCGGCGGCATCGGCCGCGGTCGTCAGCTCCATGATGTTCATCTGGTTGGTATTGATCGCCACCGTCACCTGGTCGGGACGCGGCGTCAGTTCGGCCAGCATGTGGCGTGTGTCATCGTTGAGCCACTTGGCTGCCTGGGACTTGTCTTCCGGCGCGAAGGAGATCGAGCCGCCGACCTGCAGCACCATCTTGGGCACCGCCTCGCGCAGGCGTGCCAGCAGTTCATTGAACATCGACAGGCGCTTGCTGCCTTTGCCGTCGGCCTCGCGCACGTGCACGTGCAGCACCGTGGCGCCGGCGTTGTAGCAGTCGACCGCCTTCTGGACCTGTTCGTCCATGGTCACGGGCACATCGTCTGAATCGCCCGGTACCCATTGCGGCCCATAGGGCGCGACCTGGATCACAAGCTTTTCCTGGTTTTCGGGAAGGAGGGAGTCGTCAAGAAAGTGCATGGTGTCTCTCGTCTGTCGTGAGGTAAGTAGGGGGTGACCTGGCTCAAGCGGCGGCCTTCTCGGCGGCGCGCTTCTCGCGCTCCAGCGCCGCCAGTTCCTCCAGGAGAATGGGCGCGCCCAGGCTGCTGGAGTGGATCCCCAGCACGCTGACGGCCTGCAGCACGGCCGCGATCTCCTCCTTGGTGGCGCCAAGCTCCAGCGCTCTGCGGATATGACGGCGGGTTCCCGGCGCGTACATGTGGGTGCAGGACGCATCCACGGCGATCGCGATGAACTCCACCACCTTCGGCTCAAGCACGCCCGACAGGATCGGGTGCATTCCCATCACCATGAATTTCTCGGCCCAGACCGGGTCGAGTTCGGCAAACGCGTCCCAGGCGGGATTCCAGTTGCCAGTTGCGCGCAGCCGATCGCAAAGGGGTGTGGCGCTTTCGCCAGCTTGGATGCTCATCATGTGTCTCCGGTATGTCCTGTTGGTGCCTTTCACGGCGTAGCGGCCTTGCGCGCTCGCCCTTGCTGGAAGTATCGGCGAATGGCCCGCGCAAATTTGATAAAAGGCGACATTGGATTTACAATTCACGACATTCGGGAAAACGCCATGTCCTATCAGCTACGCAGTGCCAGCCTGACCAACTACGAGGAGGTTGCCCGTTCATTGGGGCTGAACCCGCAGGCGCTTCTCCGCGCGGCGGGAATCAGCCTGACGGCGCTGATCAACCCGGACATGCACATTTCCGCGGTGGCAGTCAGCCGTCTGCTCGAGGCTTCCGCGCGGGCGGCCGGCGTGGAGGATTTCGGGCTTCGCATGGCGGAAACGCGGGAGCTCGCGAACCTTGGGCCGCTTGCCTTCGTGATGCGCGAAGAGCCCACGCTACGTCGCGCGCTGGACTCGATGGCGCGCTATCTGCGCCTGCATAACGAGGCAATCGCCACGCGTATTGAAGACTTGGATGACCTTGTGGTCATCCGGCAGATCGCGCTTATCGGCGCCGCCGGGAATTCACGCCAGTCGGCGGAGCTCATCGTGGGTGTGCTGTACCGGGTGCTGGCACGCTTTCTCGGCGACAAGTGGAAGCCCCGGAGCATCTGCTTTACCCATGCCGCACCGGCCAGCACTGCTACGCACCAGCGCGTATTTGGCATGCCCGTGCAGTTCAACCAGGAATTCGATGGCCTGATCTGCCAGGCGTCGGACCTGGACGCGCCTCTTCCCTCCTATGACGTGGCAATGGCGCGCCAAGTGCGCCAATATCTCGACACCATGCTCGTGCAATCCAATGCCACCACAGCGGACAAGGTGCGGAACCTCGTCTTGGTGCTTCTGCCGTCGGGCGGCTGCACGATCGAACGGGTGGCGGAACATCTCGGCATGGACGCCCGCACAGTTCAACGCCGCCTCGCGGCTCGCGGGGAAAGCTATTCAGCGATCTTGCATGGGGTGCGGAAGGAACTCGCCATGCGCTACATCGAGAATCGGGAGCGCCCGCTCTCCGAGGTCGCCATGCTGCTCGGATTCGGATCGCTGAGCGCCTTCTCGCGATGGTTTGCCGGGCAGTTCACAGTCAGTGCGTCAAGATTGCGTGACTCGGAAGCAGAGCGAAGCGACGAGCCATCGTCCTGATGTCGCCAACTGCCTGACGCCACGCCAGGCAGTGGAAAAGAGGGCATCACGGCGCGCCATGCACTACATTAACTTACCGATGGAGAGGGTACCGGAACTCGGCGCGCCCCCAGTGCTTGCGACTGTTGAGGTCGAGAGACCGAATTGGAACCAACTCCCGTCGTTCTTTCAACGGCTAGCGAACGGCGGACAAGGGCTACCGGTTGGACGGTTTCAAATGCCTTATGTGCGGTGGGCAACGTTCAAGATGCAACAGCAGCCGCAAGTCGGCTTGTCGGTTATGAGCGGTATTGATAGGCTGTCATAGTCCCACCTGCCCGATAGCATGCTGCGATCCAGAAGTCCGCCATGCGGCGAGCGCGATAGATGAGGAGGCGGAGATGGCAAATGACAAGGAATCGGGATCCGCGCTGACACGCCGGGAGTTCCTGCGCACGGCCGGAGTGGGAGCCGTTGCGTTGAGCCTTGCCTCAGCCGAGAGCACGCAGGCCGCAGCGCCCGGTGCCGACAAGCCAGCACCCGTCACGGGAGGCCGCCCGGCAGGCCCGTTTAACATTCTCCTCATCCTTGTCGATCAGGAGCGCCATTTTCGGCCAGGGGAGCTGCCAGCGGACTATCGTTTGGCCGCACACGAGCGCCTGGTGAAGAGCGGCACGACGTTCGTTAACCATCAGATCAACTCGTGCGTCTGTACGCCATCCCGCTCCGTGCTTTACGCGGGGCAGCACATCCAGCAGACGCGGATGTTCGACAACACGAACTTCCCTTGGATCAGCAGCATGTCAACCGATATCCGGACGCTCGGCGACATGCTTCGCGACGCAGGCTACTACACTGCGTACAAGGGCAAGTGGCATCTCACCAAGGAATTCGAAACGGTCAACAAGCTCGGCACACCGACCAAGATCTTTACCGCCGAAATGGAAGCCTATGGCTTCTCCGATTACGTCGGCATTGGCGACATCATTGCCCACACGAGCGGCGGTTACTTGCACGACGGGGTGATTGCCGCAATGGGCGTGAGCTGGCTGCGCGGAAAAGGCCGCGAGCTGGCTGCACAGGGAAAGCCATGGTTCCTCGCGGTCAACCTGGTCAACCCGCATGACGTGATGTTCTACGACACTGACGCTCCCGGAACTGAGGTCCAAGCACGGCGCGGACTCACGCATGTCGCCCGCGCCCCGGTGGACCCGCTGTATGCCAGGCAATGGGGCTTCGCGCTTCCGGCAAGCCGGACGCAGGCTCTCGATGCGCCGGGGCGCCCGCCAGCGCACCGCGATTTCCTTCGCTCTCACGATGCTCTGGTCGGAGCCATTCCAAACGAGGACGCGCGCTGGCGTCGGCGGCACAACTACTACCTGAACTGCATGCGCGATGTCGACCGCAATATTGCAGCCATTCTGGCCGAACTCGACGCTGGAGGCCTCACCGACAAGACCATCGTCATACTGACGTCCGACCACGGCGACATGGATGGTGCCCACCAGCTCCACGCAAAGGGCGCGGTCTCGTATCGGGAGCAGAACAACGTCCCGCTGATCATCGCTCACCCCGCCTATCAGGGTGGCAGACAATGCCGCGCAGTAACGTCGCACCTGGACATCGCGCCGACATTGGTTGCAATGACTGGCATTGGCGCCGACAAGCGTGCTGCCATCGTTAAGGGGCTTGCAGGGAAGGATTTCTCGGGGCTGCTCGACGCGCCTGACAAGGCAGGTCCGGAGGCCATCCGCGATGGCGCGCTGTTCTGCTACAACATGCTCGCCTATATCGATGGCGACTTTCTTTTCAAGGCCGTGGACTACCTGCAGAAAGGCGGCAAGCCGGACCAGCTCAAGAGCGCGGGCATCCGGCCCAACCTGATGAAGCGAGGCGCGGTACGTTCGGTCTACGACGGACGCTACACCTTCGCACGGTACTTCTCGCCCAAGCAGCACAACCGGCCGACGACGCTGGAAGAGCTCAACCGATTCAATGACTTGGAGCTTTACGATCTGCAGACCGACCCGTTCGAGATGCACAATCTGGCGGCAGACAGCAGCCGCCGCGAGCTTCTTCTCACAATGAACGAGAAGCTGAACCGGTTGATCGACGCTGAAGTCGGTGAAGACCGTGGGCAAATGCTCCCCGGTGGCATCGATGCAGGGTGGGATGTAACGGCGGAAACCATGGCCGGCGCATGATGCGTCTGGGATGATTCCTGGGGATCAAATTCGTGGCCCCCAATGCTCCCTCCAACTAGACCGAGGCGAGCGACGGTTGTGCCTCGGAGGCGATCGTTGCGGTGTCCCAGGTCCGAATGGCGGTTCAGGGTCGGGAAGAGCCGATGCGGCAACCTGATGGCGGAGGTCCCTTCCCGGCCAGAAGCGGACCTTCCGCAGTGGCTGCAAATCTTTGCCAATTTACAGGCTGAAGACGTGGGCGAATCGCGCTGACCGTGGCCGGCTTGCCTTAAGGAAACAGAACCTTCTTCATTGATGGTGCGGGGTGTAGCACATAGTTCTCTCGCTCATAGAACGGAACGGCGTCCGGCCTCGCGTCAAGAAATATCGCGGTCATACCACGAGCACGGGCGTCGGCTTCGGCGTATTCCATCAAGGATCGGCCAACACCGCTCCCTCGGCCCGCCGCATCGACCACGAGGTCATCGATATGAAGGTGTGCCCCGCGCGCCAAGGTGTGGACGGGTCTCATGCCCATCACTCCGATGATCTTCCCATCATGGAATGCTGCCACAAGCTCGTAGCCCGAATACGATTGCAGGCGGGTCCGCTCCAGGAATTCGGGTTCTTCAAGGGACCGAAGTTGAGCGATGACAGGGTATGCCTGCATCCATTCCGGCGGCGACAGCCTTCTAATTTCCAACCTGCTGCAACGATGTTCGGTCATGGCTCAAACCGATCCTCACTCGAAAGATGCAGATTGTCGCACGGAGCCGAGTAGCGAGGTTTCTCGATGGGTTGGGCATTCGAAGGACTGCTTCCGAGCATAACGACTGGCGGCTTCGGGTCGCTATGCAAATCTCTGCAACCCCTATGTGCAGGTCGCAACCATGCGCAGATCGCACGCCATTGAGCGAACCACACGACGCGCGGTGGAGCGACTGCCTTGCTCCCAAAACTGTCGAAACGCCAGCGAATGCTAGGCAAGCAACCGCAAGGCATCAGCGAGCGAGAGCACCGTCGTGCGCGAATCGAACGCCGTTGAAAAAAGATGATCGTGCACGACCTGGTCTGGGTCGTAGCAGCAATCCTTGACCGTGATTAAACGGAAGTCCGCATCGCTCGCGTACGCGACCGACGACAGCACCACACCGGTCGAAGCAATGCCCACCATGAACAGGGTATTGATACCCTGCGCGGAAAGCCGTACCTGCAGGTCGGTGCCAAAGAACACGCTAGCGCGATGCGCGATGATGAGCGGTTCATTGGCCTGCTGGCCGAGTTCCGGCGAGATCTGGTCGTCGATGAAAAGACCAAGTTGCTTGATTCCCTGGCCGTTCCTGTTCAACGGACTGACTTCCGGATAGCCTGGACGAAAATGGATCTTGGCGAAATAGACGCTGACGCCCTTGGCCCGCGCAGCGTCACACAGCTTGCGCGTATTGGAGAGCAACGTGGGTGCGACCGATGGAAATAACGCCAGGATGTCGGTCTGATAGTGCATGACCACCAGAGCGGCTTGTGCCGGAACAATTTCCGGAACCATTGCCGGAATCTGCATGGTCACACTATGTGCATCAGCGGCGCTTTCCATGCCCTGTTGATGGTCTGCAGAATCGACGGGTCCACGTTCAACGGGCGGCGGCATAAGGCTACGCGATAAAGAATGATGATCGACTCTACCACGGCCAATCGGTTGACCGTTCAGGGTCTGGGGACGGACAGCCAACAGGGATCTCACAATGCCTGCGCGCGGCCAGGTATGGACGTTCC
Source organism: Cupriavidus sp. SK-3 (assembly GCF_000611145.1). NCBI lineage: Bacteria > Pseudomonadati > Pseudomonadota > Betaproteobacteria > Burkholderiales > Burkholderiaceae > Cupriavidus > Cupriavidus sp. SK-3. The sequence continues at coordinate 18,297 of NZ_JFJV02000263.1, forward strand.
GCCGACGCGCGCCGGCGGCCGCGGCAGAATCGAAAACGGCCCATCAAGGGTGCCTGCCGGAATTCGGCGTCTCCGCAAAGCGGACTTGCATAGGTTGCGTTTCGCAACTATATTGCTTGCGAAGCGCAACTTATGTGAGCACCGTCATGGATCTTGTCGACGTTCCAGCCAAGCCCCGAGAAACCACGATACTGGAGCTCCGGGACTTTTCCCGAAGACTGGTTCGTGAACTCGGTTTCATGCGAACGACGCTGGCCGAGAGTGATCTTGCTCCGTCGGCTGTCCACGCGATCATCGAGATCGGGGCGACGCCGGGCATCAATGCGAAGGATCTGGGCAATATCTTGCGCCTGGACAAGTCGAACACCAGCCGGCAGGTCGCCAGGCTGGAAGCGAGCGGACTGGTGGCGCGCCAGACCGCAAATGAAGATGCGCGTTCGTCCGAGCTGTATTTGACGGACGCAGGGCAGAAGCTCCGGAGAAAGATTGACCGATTCGCGACGGATCAGGTCTCCAACGCGCTTCGACGTATGGTGCCTGCCGATCAGCAAGCCTTGGTCCGCTCTCTCGCGCTGTACGCCGACGCACTCGCATGGGACAACCAGGTCAAGGCAACTCCCGAAGATGCCTCGCCCACACGGATTCTGGAGGGCTACCAGCCGGGCTGCATTGGCGACGTCGTGAGCTTGCACGCCCGTTTCTACTCCGAGCACTGGGGTTTCGGCGCTTTTTTCGAGAAGAAGGTGGCAACGGAGCTTGCCGAATTCGCCGGTGCGCTGCCGGCGAGCGGCAAGGCGCTATGGCTCTACGCCGAAAATGGCAGATTTCTTGCCTCGTTGGCAATCGACGGGGATGACAATGCGGGCGTAGCCCATCTGCGATGGTTCATTGTCGACGATTCGTTGCGTGGCTCCGGTATCGGACGGCAACTGATGTCTCGCGCGATCAGATTTGTTGACGAGCGCTTTAGCGAGACATACCTCTGGACGTTCAAAGGCCTGGATGCGGCGCGCCATCTGTATGAGTCATTTGGCTTTCGATTGACCGGCGAATCGGAGGGGGCGCAATGGGGAACGGAGGTCATCGAACAACGGTTCAGTCGTCGCTCAGCCAGACCCTGACACTAATTCGAAAATAGACGGCAGCGAGCGGCCAGCAAGCCATGCGCTTGCCGCAGCTATCTGGCCGCTCAGGCCGCTCAGGCCGCCCATGCCGCTCATGCCGCTCATGCCGCTCATGCCGATGGGCCTGGTATTCAGTCTTGCGCCAGTGACCCCGGGAAACCCCTTCCAAAACCAGTCAAAAAATAAACCGAGTATTAATAAACGTCGATTTATGCCCAAGCACAATCTCATCCAGCAGCGCCTTTGACCCGCTGGTCGCCTTGGCCGCGATCATGGTCCGGATCGAGAAAGCCCGCAACGCATCGCTAACCGACAAGGTCCCCTCCGCGGAGTCCTTCCTCCCCGTAAACGGAAACACATCCGGCCCCCGCTGGCACTGACAGTTGATATTCACCCGGCAAACCTGATTGACAAGCGGATCCACCAGCCGCGCGATCTGTTCGGGATCGGTCCCGAAGATGCTGACCTGCTGGCCATAGTCGGACGATTCGACGTAATCCAGCGCCGCGCCGACATCGTCGAACGGCACCACCGGAATCACTGGCCCAAACTGTTCTTCGCGATACAGCCGCATACGTTCGCCGACGGGATAGACGATGGCCGGCAAGACCAGCGAGGCACAGGTAAGGCCGCCGCCGGGATTCAGCACCTCCGCGCCCTTTGACAGCGCATCGGCGATGCAGTCCGCGATATAGCGCGGCTTGCTGGCGTCCGGCAGTGGCGTAATGGAGACCCCGGCCTCCCACGGCATGCCGATCCTGAGCTGGCCCGCCGCCACAATGAGTTTGTCAAGGAATGGCCTCGCCACCGACCGGTGCACCAGCAGCGTCTTCAGGGCCGTGCAGCGCTGGCCGTTGAACGAGAGCGCGCCCAGTATGCACTCCTTGACGGCGAGATCGAGGTCCGCGTCAGGCAGCACAATGGCCGCGTTCTTTGCGTCCAGGCCGAGCACGGCGCGCAGGCGGTTCGTTTTGGGATGCAGTTTCTTGAGCTGGTCCGCCACGCGCGATGAGCCGATCAGCGCCAGCACGTTGACTTTGCCGGAAGCCATCAGTGGCGGCACCACCTCTTCGCCGCGGCCATAAACGGTATTGACGACTCCTGGCGGGAAGGCTTTGCGGAACGCCTCCAGGATTGGCGCGAACAGCAGCGTGCCGAACTTCGGCGGCTTGAACAGCACCACATTGCCCATGATCAGGGCCGGGATCAGGGTGGTGAACGTTTCATTCAGCGGGTAGTTGTACGGGCCCATGCACAGCACCACGCCCAGCGGAGCCCGGCGCACCTGGGCGATCGTTTCCTCGACGACCTGGAAACGCGAGTTGTTGTTGTCGAGTTCCTTCAGCGCATCGATGGTCTGACGGATATAGGCGATGGTGCGATCGAATTCCTTGGCCGAATCGGCGGCCGACTTGCCGATCTCCCACATGATCAGCTTGACGATCTGCCCGCGCATTGCCAGCAGGCGCCGGGTGAAGTCCTGCACGTGCGCGATGCGGGTTTCGACCGCCATGGTCGGCCACAGGCCGGTACCCGACGCATAGGCGGCGACCGCGGCATCGAGGGCCTCAAGGCTCTCCTTCACGGTGGTGACCGGAAAGCTGCCAACCTCCACGGGGCTCAGCTTGCCTTGGCCGTCGCGTACATGGACCGGCGACAGAACGGCGCGGCAGGGGCCTTGCCAGGTTCGGATTTCCCCGTTGATGAGGATGCCGCGCTGGTGCAAAGGCGCGTCCAGGCGCTGGTCGTCCGGGATGTCGGCAAGCAGGGGGAAACAGCGTGCCAGGTCGGCTTGGGTGGTGATGGAGGACATGATCGAGATGGAGGCCAGAGAGGTGGCCTGTCACGCGGGAAAGACGAGGCGCAACAGGTTGGTGGATCCCGGGGTGCCGAACGGCATGCCGGCGACGATGGCGAACGGTTGCTGGTCCGAGGCGAATCCTTCGCGCTTGGCCACTTCGGTGGCATGCCCGACCATTTCCTCGACGCTGTCCGCGTCATGGGTATGGACGGGGTGGACGCCCCATACCAGGGCCAGCCGCCGCGCGGTTTCCACGTGGGGCGTCATGCCCACGATCGGCACATTAGGTCTCTCGCGAGCGACCCGCAAGGCACTGGCGCCGGACACGGTGTAAGTCACGCAGGCCGTCAGCGGCAGGATGTCGGCGACGGTACGGATCGCCGCGCCGATGGCGTCCGCGGCCACGGCATCGCGCCTGGTGGCGATGGCGTTCATGGTGTCGCGCTGCAGCTTGTCGCGCTCGGTATTGCGGATAATGCGTGCCATGATCTCCACGGCTTCGACCGGATACTCGCCCGATGCGGATTCGGCCGATAGCATGACGGCATCCACGCCGTCGTACACGGCGGTGGCGACGTCCGATGCTTCGGCGCGCGTCGGTGCCGGGGCACTGATCATGGACTCCAGCATCTGCGTGGCCACCACCAGCGGCTTGCCGGCTTGGCGGCAGAGGCGGGTGAGGCGTTTCTGGATCGCCGGGACTTCCTCGGGCGGCATTTCCACGCCCAGGTCGCCACGGGCAACCATGATGCCATCGGCCGCGGCGACAATCGCCTCGATGTCGGCAAGCGCCGCAGGCTTCTCGATCTTGGCCATGATCGATATGTTCTTGCCGGCGATCGCACGCACTTCCTCGATATCGCGTGCCGACTGGACGAAGGACAAGGCCACCCAGTCCACACCCAGCGTCATGCCGAAGCGCAGGTCGCGGTGATCCTTCTCTGTCAGCGCCGAAAGGTTCAGCGCGCAGTCCGGCACGTTGACGCCTTTGCGGTCGGAGACATTCCCACCCGTCTCCACCGTGGTCTGCGCGAAGTCCGGGCCGGCTTCGCGCACCCGCAGCCGCACGCGCCCGTCGTCGATCAGCAGGGCGTGGTCGGGCCGCAGCGCCTCGAAGATTTCGCGGTGGGGCAGGTGGGCCACTTGCTGGCTGCCCGGCACGGCATCCAGCTGCAGGCGGAACGGCTGCCCGGCGGTCAGCCTGACCGGGCCGCCCGGGAAGGTGCCCAGGCGCAGCTTGGGGCCCTGGAGATCCAGCAGCACGCCCGCGGGCCGGCCCGTGAGGGATTCCATCTCCCGGATCATGCCCAGCCGGGCCTTGTGGTCCTCGTGGGTGCCATGGCTGAAATTCAGGCGGAAGGTATCGGCCCCGGCCTTGAAGAGCTGGAGAATCACGTCCGGCGTGGAGGAGGCGGGCCCAAGCGTGGCTACGATCTTGGTGTGTCGCTCGCGTCGCAGCGTCATTGGGGGACTCCCTCGGAAGCGGGGCGCGGGATGACAAGCGGGTGGGTGTCGGGGATGGCTTCGGTATGGGTCATGGCGGTGTGTGCGTCAGGCAGCTGCGGACGGTGGACGGTGGATGGCTGGTGGATGGCTATGACTGGCGTGCGATTTCCTCCAGCAGTGCCGCCTCCATCGCCTCGATCGGCGCGCGTGCGCAGCCGGTGTAGAACTCGACCTGGGCGCAGGCCTGGTGCAGCATCATGCGTGTGCCGTCGATGGTGCGGCAGCCGAGCGCGGCGGCATCCCGGATCAGCTTGCTCCTGACCGGGATGAACGCGGCGTCCATGACGATCAGGTGGGCGGCGAGCTGCCCCGCCACGGGGTTGACATCGGGTGCGCGAAAGCCGGCGGCCGTCGCGTTGGCGAGGATGTCGAAGTCCGCCGCGCGGAAGTCGGACAACGCGCCGCCGAAGCGCAGGCCAAGTGATGCGGCCAGTTCCTCGCCGCGTGCCGCGGTGCGATTGAACAGGGTCACGGCGGCGCCGGCCTCGCACAGTCCATAGGCCATGGCACGCGCCGCGCCGCCCGCGCCCAGCAGCGCGATGCGCTTGCCCGCCAGTCCGGTCACCTCCTGGAAGGCACGCACGGCACCGATGCAATCGGTGTTGTAGCCGGTCAGCACCCCATCGACATTGTTGATGGTATTGACCGCGCCGATGGCGCGCGCGGTCTCGTCGAGGTGGTCGAGGTGAGGGATCACGGCCTGCTTGTGCGGCATCGACACATTCATGCCGCGCACGCCCAGCGCCCGGATCGATTGCACGGCGCCGGGCACGTCCTGCACGCCGAAGCACACGAAGGTGTAGTCGATCTCCAGCGCCCGATAAGCGGCATTGTGGATGCGCACATTGAAGGTGAAGGGCTCGCCCATGATCGAGCCGCACAGCGTGGGAATGGAACGGGGCATTGCGGATGGTCCTTGCGGGGAAGATTGAACGGTTGCCTAAGCAGCGATGGCTGCAAGGTCGAAGCGCGCGGCGGGTTGCCGGCCGGCCAACGCGTCCAGCAGATTGCAGGTGGCCAGTTCGGCCATGGCACGCCGGGTCTCATGCGTGGCCGAGCCGATATGGGGCAGGGCTGTGACTCGCGGATGGCAGCGCAGCGGAGAATCCTGCGGCAACGGCTCGGTGGCAAAGACATCGAGCCCGGCCGCGCGCAGGCGGCCGCTGTCGAGCGCCGCTAGCAACGCGTCTTCCTGCACGATCTGGCCGCGGGCGCCGTTGACAAAGATGGCACCCGGTTTCATCAGCGCAAACGCGCGCTGCCCCATCAAGCCGCGCGTGCCGTCGGTCAGTGGCAGCGTGACGGCGACGATATCGGCTCGCCGCAAGGCGTCGTCGAGGTCCGTCCGGGTGGCGCGTCCCACGAGATCCGGCGGTTCCGCGGCAGCCTCGTTGACGTAGAGCACTTCCATGCCGAAGCCAAGCGCCGCCCGGCGTGCCACCGCCTGCCCGATACGCCCGAAACCGAGTATCGCCAGCGTCTTGCCGTGGACGTCCCAGCCGAACAGGCCTTCGCCGATATTGGCGGCCCAGCGGCCTTCGCGCACATGGGCGGCAAGTTCGACCAGGCGGCGGCTGGCTGCCATGATGAGGGCGAAGACGGTGTCGGCGGTGGTTTCCGTGAGTACGCCGGGCGTATGGCAGAGCGCAATGCCGCGCCGGCGCAGGCAGGCGAGATCGTAGTTGTCGACGCCCACCGAGATACTGGATATCACTTCCAGTTGGCCGGCTTCGGCGAGCTCGGCTGCGCCGAGCCTGACGCTGGAGCCGATCATGCCGTGGGCGTTGGCCAGCGCGGCGCGGAAGGCCGGCCGTTGCGCCGGCTGGCGCGGGTCGGCGACGATCACGTCGTGCTCCGCTTCGATCCGGGCGAGCAGGTCGGGCGGAATGGGACGGAACACCAATACATTCTTGCGCATGGGAAATCCTTGCATTGACTTCACAGGCTGCTGGCCGCCAGCAGGGCATGGGTCGGCAGGCCTTCGGTATCGCCGCGCACCTGCACCGCCCGCGCGCCGATCCATGCGCCGCGCCGGACGGCGTCGGCCACCGGCCGGCCTTCCAGCAGCGCGCTGATGACGCCCACGGCAAAGCCGTCGCCTGCGCCAACCGTGTCGACGACTCGCTGGACGCTGAAGGCCGGGACATGGCCGGTGCCGGCTTCGCCGTCGAAGTAGGCGCCTTGCGCGCCCAGCTTCACGACTACCAGCCTGGCGCCGCGCCGACGGTAGAAGGCGGCGATGCGTTCCGGCTCGGTGTGGCCGGTCAGGAAGCGGCCTTCCTCGATGCCGGGCAGTACCCAGTCGCACTGATGCGCCAGGTCGTTCAGGGTCTCGCGCATCAACTCGGGCGTGGCCCACAACGCGGGCCGCAGATTGGGATCGAACGAGATCGTGCGGCCGGCAGCCCGCATGGTGGAGATGGCCAGGCGGGTGGCGGCCTGCGTGCCTTCGGCCAGCGCGGGGAACACGCCGGTGACGTGCAGGTGCCGTGAGCGCCGTAGCCACTTGTCGTTCAGATGCCCGGGGTTCATGCGGCTTGCGGCCGAGCCGCGGCGGTGATATTCCACGGGCGGATCGCTGCCGTCGTCGACCCGTCCCTTGAACTGGAAGCCAGTGCGCTCGCCGGGCTCGCACACCACCTGGCTGCAATCCACGCCTTCCCGCCGCATTTCACCTAGCAGGTAGCGGGCCATCGAATCATCGCCCAGGCGGCTGGCCCATCCGACCTTCAGGCCCAGGCGCGACAGGCCGATGGCCACATTGGTCTCGGCGCCGGCGGTGCGCTTGTGGAAGGTTTGCACGCCTTCGAGCGGTCCGGCCTCACCGGCCACCAGCATCAGCATTGCCTCGCCCAGCGTCACCACATCAAGATCGGGGCTCATGCGGGGATCTCCACCGAACGCAGCAGTTCGACATGGTTGCGCGTGACCTGCACCAGGTCTTCGCCTTGCAGCGGAAACTCGATGGCGCGCGCAACGCCGGCGGGCAGGCGGCGCAATACGCTGCGCCATGGCGCAGCCGATTGGTCCAGCGGCACCGCAATCCACTTGGCAGGCGTGCGCAGCACGCCTTTGCAATGCACGTAGCCCACCTGGGAGGCGAAGACCTGCGCGGCGTCGAGCGGATCCTCGCCCGTCCAGTGCCAGTTGCCCATGTCGAAGGTCATCGGCACTGTCTTGCCGAGGGCCGCGGCACGCGCGAAGAAGTCGCGCAACGGGGGGACGGTACCGGCGCTGGCGGTCTGGTCGTTTTCCACGACGAGTTCGATGCCCTCGTGCTCCAGCCAGGGGAGCAGCCCTTCAAGCGGGGTGCCCTCGCGATAACCGCCCAGCGACATCTTGACCCGGCTGGCACCGATCGCCAGCGCCGTGGTGAAGGCGCGGTCGAGCGCGGCGGCATCGAGGCTGCCGGCTTCGCTCCAGAGGCCTTCGGGGCTAGACCAGACTACGCTTAGCCCGTGCTGTTCGGCGACCGCGCGCTGTTCGCCGACTTCATCCCCATGCCCGCGCTGGAGTTCGCCGCGGTATTCGACGCCGTCCGCACCGGCTGCCGCGGCAATCCGCGCCAGCGCAGCCTGTCCATCGCGGTGGGCGAGGTCGGCGCCGTAGGCCGTGAGCGAGATCAGCACCGGCGGCCGGGAAGAACAACCTTGTCGCTGCTGGTTCATTTCAGTGCTCCCGCGCTGAGGAATTGCTGCAGTTCCGGTGTCCGGGGCTGCGCGAACAGCGCCTTTGACGGGCCGGCCTCATGCACTTTGCCCTGGTGCATGAAGATGGTGGTATGCGCCATGCGGCGCGCGAATTCCATTTCATGCGTCACCAGCACCATGGTCATGCCGGAGGCGGCCAGGTTTTCCATGACGCGCAGCACTTCCGCCGTCAGCTCCGGGTCGAGCGCGGAGGTCACCTCGTCGAACAGCATCACCTTGGGTTGCATCGCCAGCGAACGGGCGATGGCCACGCGCTGCTGCTGGCCGCCCGAGAGCTGCTCGGGGTAGCAGTCCTTCTTGTCCAGCAGGCCGACCTGGGTCAGCACCTGGTCGACGATGCCGTCGATGGCTTTCGCAGCCATCTTCTTGACGATGGACGGCGCCAGCGCAATGTTCTCGCCCACGGTCAGGTGCGGAAAGAGGTTGTAGCTCTGGAACACCATGCCTACGTCGCGGCGCAGGTCGAGCAGCCGCTTCCTGTCGTGATCCAGCTTGTGCCCGGCGACCGTGATGTTGCCGGCGTTGATTGTCTCCAGCCCGTTCAGGCAGCGCAGCATGGTGCTTTTGCCGGAGCCGCTGCGGCCGATGATGGCGACCACCTGGCCCGGTTCGATGGCAAACGACACGCCCTTCAGGACTTCGACGGGGCCATAGGATTTGTGCACGCCTTGTGCTTCAACGATGGACATGGAGCCTCCTTTCCATGCGCCTGGCTGCCGACGAAAGCGGGAAGCAAAGCGCGAAGTAGATAAGTGCGACGACGACGAAGACCGCGAAGGGCTGGAAGGTCGCGTTGTTGATCAGCTGGCCGGCGCGCGTGAGTTCGATGACGCCGATGATGGAAGTGATCGAGGTGTTCTTGACCAGCTGGACCGAGAAGCCCACGGTAGGCGGCAGGGCCAGCCGGACGGCTTGCGGCAGCACGACGAAGCGCAGCTGCTGCCAGCGGGTGAGGGCGAGCGCCTCGCTGGCCTCCCACTGCCCTTGCGGCACGGCCTCGATGCAGCCCCGCCAGATCTCGCCAAGATAAGCGCTGGCGTAGATCGACATCGCCAGCATGGCCGCGACCATCGGCGACAGCTTGAGCCCGAGCACGGAGAGGCCGTAGTAGCTCAGGAACAGCACGATCAGCACCGGCGTACCTTGCACGACCTGGATATAGACCGTGCTGGCGAGGCGGAGCAGGGCGCTCCTTGAGGTCCGCGCCAACGCCACAAGGAAGCCGGCCAGCGTGCCGCCGACGAAGGCCAGCAAAGTCACCCACAGCGTCCAGCGTGCTGCCAGGAGCAGGATTTCAAGATGATTCCAGGAGAACTCGGTGATCATTTCGCGCTCCCTGCAACCGCCGGCGTCAACTCCGCATGCGCCAGCGGCGCAACGCGCGCGGTGCGCGCGGCCTTTCTGGCGCGCGCCACCACGCGGCGCCGCCTGAACACCAGATTGCCGATCAGGGCGAACGCGGCGCGCAACAGCAGTGCCAGCCCGATGTAGATGAACATGACAAGGATGTAGCTCTCGAAGGTGCGGAAGGTCTGCGAATCGATCTGGCTGGCGACCGCCGTCAGCTCCTCCACCGAGATGGCCGACACCACGCTAGAGGTCAGCATCATCAGCGTGAACTGGCTGGTCAGCGCCGGATAGACTTTCTCGAACGCCGGCACCAGGGCGACGTGGCGGATCAACTGCCAGCGCGTCATGCCCAGCGCGGCGGCGGCTTCGAGCTGCGAACGGTGAACCGCCTGCAAGCCGGCCCGGATGATCTCGGTCGAGTAGGCACCGAGGTTGACCGTCATGGCGATCACCGCGGCGGTGATGGCATCGATCTGCAGGCCGACGGTCGGCAAGCCGAAAAAGATGATGAAGAGCTGGATCAGGAAGGGTGTGTTGCGGATCGCCTCGACGTATATCCTGGCGGCGCGCTGGAGCCAGGGACCGCCAAAAGCGGCCGCGATGGCGCCGGCGGTACCGACCAGGGTGCCAAGCAGGATCGAGCCGAAGCTGAGCGCCAGCGTCATGGCCGCGCCGTCCGCAAAGCGATCCAGCTGCGACAGCACCGGGTTCCATTCAAATTGGTAGTTCATGCGGGTCTCCTGGCGCGCCGGCTGACGCTGGCGCGCAACGTCGGACTTGCCGGGGTCAGAACGTTTGCAGCGCGGGCAGCGCCTTGCCGGTCCACTTCTGCGCAATGGCGTCGAGTTCGCCGTTGAGCTTGACGTAGGAAATGGTGGTGTTGAGCCACTGTCGCAGTTCGAAGGCGTCCTTGCGCACGGCCATCGAGTTCGGTTGGACCGAGAACGCGAACTTGGCGTCGAACTTGCCGGCGCCGCGTGCCTTCATGATTTCGTTGCCGGTGGTGTTGGGCAGGGCAATGGCTTCGACCTGGTTGCTGATCAGCGCCTGCGCGCAGGTGGCGTCGTCCTCGAAGCGGACGATATTCATGCCGGGCACCGCCAGCCGGGTCAGTGCCGTGTCCTGCGTGGTGCCGCGCGTCACGCCAACCTTCTTCTTCCCAAGCTCGGCCAGCTTGGCGTACTTGGCCGCGACCGGCGCGAAGATGGTCAGCTCGAACGCGCTGTAGGGCGAGCTGAACATGATGGCCCGCGCCCGCTCGGGCGTCGGCGCCAGGGTGGCGACCAGGAAATCGACCTTGCCGGCTTCCAGCGCCGGAATGCGGCTGGGGGAGGTGAGCGGGACGATATCGACCGGCACGCCGAGGTACTTGCCCAGCAGGTTGGCCACGTCGACATCGTAGCCGGCGGGTTTGCCGGTGGCGTCGGTGGTGCCGAAGGGCGGCGCGCCCGTCACCACGCCGATGGTGACCTTGCCCTTCTTGACGATCTCGGCGACGGTCTGTGCCTGGACCCCGGCCGAGGCGCTGGCCAGGACCAGCAGCGTGAGCACGGGTGCGGCAATGTGGCGCAACAAGCGTTGGATAGTCATCAATGTCTCCTGCACGTTCTGTGGAATATGTCGCTGGCGTCGCAGCGTTCGGCAAGTACGGTTTCTGAAACCGGTTTCAGGATTATAGGAAACCGGTTTCAGAACTCCAGCAGTGGAAACCCTTACGGGCAAACCGAGCTTGGACAGGTGGAGGACAGGTGGAGGACAGGTGGAGAATTGAGCGCATGCGAAGACCCCCCCCCCCGGGGGGGGCGGGGGGTCTACGCGCGCTTCACGCGCGCACGCCGGAGGGCGAGGGGATGGGAATCAGCCGCGGCGGCTGGAGCCGCGCCTGACCAGGGTACCGGGCAACAGGACCTGGCGCGGCGCCAGTTGCGCGCCTTGCAGGCGCTCGATCAGGCAGTTGGTGGCCACGCGTCCGATATCGTCGGTGGGCTGGGCGATGGTGCTCAGGCCGGGGCCGACCAGGGCAGCCCATTCCGGATCGTCGAAGCCGACCAGGCCGAGGTCGGTGCCGAGCTGCCACCCCAGCCTGGCGGCGGCGGCGGCCACGCGCAGCGAGATCACCGCATTGGCCGCGAGCACGGCCACGGGCGCTTTGCCCGCTCCCTTGCGCAGTGCGCGCAGCGCTTCGTCCAGGGCGTCGTCGTCACCGGTACGGGCTTCGAACACGCTTCCGTCAAGGGAGTCCGCATGCTCTGCGATGAAGTTCTGGAAGGCCCGGGCCCGCTCGTTGCGCGAGCTGATGGCCTTGATCGGCTCGCTGATGAAGAGCAGGCGCCGGTAGCCGGCTTCGAGCAGGTGGCCGGCAGCCTCGTGGACCGCGGAAAGGTTGTCCAGGGCAACCAGGTCGACTTCCGCATCGCCCACTTTCCGGTCGACCAGAACTACCGGTTTGCCCAGCTGCGCCGCATCGGCAAGCGCGCCGGCGTCGTGGCCCAGCGTGTGCAGGATGAAGCCTTCGACCCGGTAGGCCGACAGCGAGCGGATGGCTTCGCGTTCCAGTTGCTCGTCATTGCCCAGGTTGAACAGCATCACCATGTAGCCCGCGTCGCGGCAGGCCTTCTCCACGCCACGCAGCACGGCCACGGAGAATGAGTTGGAAACATCCGCCACCACCAGCCCGATCAGGCGCGACTTGCCGCGCTTCAGCGCCTGCGCCATGGGACTCGGGCTGTAGCCCAGCTCGCGCACGGCCGCGGCGACGCGTGCCTCCACGTCGGCGGACAGTTGCTCGCCGCCCCGGTTCAGGTAGCGCGATACGGTGGCTTTCGAGACGCCCGCATAGTCGGCAACGTCCTGGATGGTGAGTTTCTCAGCGGGCTTCAGGTTGGGCGTGGGTTGAGTCACAGGGCGTGGCATGGGAGAAATCGGTCTCGGTGAAACCAGTTTCACGATTATGCATCGGGCATCACCGAATTTGCCAGCGCCCCGGCTGCGCGGGCTGGCAGACCACACTGCGGGAAGATTCGCGCACTATACTTTTCCTGCACCCGACGACGAAGCCGCTTCCAGGCAGGTTGCCGGGCGCAATGCGCTGGCAGCCGCCCTGCCGGCAAGAGCACTGCATCGCTCGTGGTGATGAGGTTACGCAATGAACCGCATTGTGACTCGGGTATTTGCCGCAGTTGTCATTGCCGGCTGCGCCGCGCCCCCACCGCCGCCGCCCTCAGCCACACTCGACTACAAGAGCCGTGCCCTGAGCCGTACCGACGGCGGTTTGCGGGTGTCGGCCGCCGTTCTTTCGAATGAGGAAAGCGCGGAAGTGTATCGGGTTCCGCTGGCGAGGCTGCAGATACAGCCCGTCTGGATCGAGGTCACCAACAACGACGACCGGGGCTATTACCTGATGTCGTCGGGTCTTGACCCGGGGTTCTTTCCGGCGTCCGAGGCAGCCGAGGCATTTTCACAGGGCGGCTCGCCTGACGAAAAGGCCAGCGTCGACCAGCGCTTCCGCCAGCTCGCCTTCCGCAATCCGGTCCGGCCCGGACAGACCGTGTCGGGGTTCGTGCTGACAAACGCGAGCGAGGGGGCGAAGCTCGTCCAGTTGGACCTGGTGGCGAGCGGGCGCGCCAAGACATTCTCGATCCTCATGGTCGTGCCAGGCTTCCATGCCGACTACCACACCAGCGAAGTCTTCCGGCGCGAGATCTATCCGCCCGAGGAAATCGTGGACTACACGGACGACGAGGCCTTCCGCGCGGCACTCGAGGCCCTGCCGTGCTGTGTCACCAACAAGGATGGCTCGAAGAACGGCGACCCGCTCAACCTGGTGGTCGTGGGCGGCATCGACGATGCGTTTCCCGCGTTCGTGCGCCGCAGCTGGCGGCCGACCGAGCAGAAGTGGTCGGGTGCGATCACAAAGATGATTACCTCTGCGCTCAAGGGCGAGCCCTATGTCAATGCGCCGGTGAGCGATCTGTACCTGTTCGGACGCGCGCAGGACCTGGCATTACAGAAGGCGCGCGACAACATTCACCAGCGCAACCATCTGCGTCTGTGGCTTAGTCCGATGCGCTATCACGGCAAATCGGTGTGGGTGGGCCAGATCAGCCGCGATATCGGCGTGCGTCTCACCATTCACTCGCCAACGCTGACGACGCACAAGGTCGATCCGGACGTGGACGAAGCGCGCACGGCGCTGGCGGAGGATATGGCCTATTCCCAGAGTCTCAACAAGATCGGGCAGGTGAAAGGCGTGGGCGCGGCGCCGCGAAGCGCCCCGCGCGAGAACCTGACCACGGACCCGTATTTCACGGACGGCTATCGCCAGATACTGGTATTCGACCGTAAGCCAACATCGCTCTCGGCGATCGAGTTCTTCCCGTGGAGCGCGATCTATCAGACCGATGCCGCGCGCCAGGGAGCGAAACAATGAGCGTGTTGCCGCTGTTGCATCGTGCGCTACGGTACGCGGCGGGCATGGCGATCCTCTCGCTTGCCGTGGCCGGCTGCTCGACATGGCAAGCGCCCGCCAGTGCCGACGACGCCCCGCTACGCGAGCGCGCGGTGAGCGAAACCAGGCAGGGCGTGCGCGTGAGCGCCGCAGTGCTGGGCACGGAAGACAGCAAGCGCATGTTCGGCGCCGACATCAACAAGACCAACGTGCAGCCCGTATGGTTCGAGGTGCATAACGGAACTTCGCAGCCGTTATGGCTGTTGCGCTCGGGAACGGATCCGGATTACTTTTCGCCGCTCGAAGTCGCGTGGTCCCTGCATGGCACGTTCAGCGGGGCAACGAATGCGCGCATTGACGACTATTTCAATAAACTCGGGTTCAAGAATCCGATTCCGCCGGGGACGACGCACGAGGGCATCCTGTTCACCAATCCCGACCGCATTACGAAGCTCGTCAATGTTGATTTGTTCGGGACCAGGACGCTGATCCCGTTCAGCCTCTTCGTGCGCGTGCCCGACGATATCTCGGATGCGGGTTTTGCGCGGTATATCTTTCAGTATCCGGATTCCGCGGTCACGGACTACAAAGACCTTGCCTCGCTGAGAGCCGCACTCGAACGATTGCCTTGCTGCGCCACCGATGCGCTCGGCTCGGCGCAGGGCGATCCGTTGAATGTGCTGATTGTCGGGGAACTCGGCGACATCGGCGCGGCCGCGGTGCGGCGTAGTTACCGCCGCGATTCGCGCGAGGGCGACACCGGGCAACGGGTCTTCGGGCGCGCGCCGGACGCGGTGCTGCGCAAGCAGGCGCAAGGCGGCGCGCCGTCGACCTGGGTACGCGTGTGGCTGGCGCCCATTCGCTTTCAGGGGCAGCCCGTTTACCTCGCGCAGGCAGGCCGGCCTGTCGGCGGACGCCTCGCGCCAGCCGGCACGGCAAAGATCGTCCTGCACGAGGATGTCGACGAGGCCAGGAACCTCCTGATCCAGGACATGATGTACTCAGGCGGTCTCGACAAGCTCGGATTCGTGAACGGTGTCGGTCCGGCGCCGCAGGCGCAACCGCGGACAACGCTGGATGGCGCCCGCTATTTTACGGACGGGCTGCGCGCGGTGCTGTTCTTTGCGCAACGGCCGCTGAGTCTTTCCGAAGTGGAAATTCTTGACTGGGTACCTTATTTGGAGGGGCGCGAAGGCGCTTCACCTAAGGAGGGCGGCAATGCGCGCAAGTGATTTGGTCCCGGAGCCGCCGCAGGCCGTAGCCGGGCAGCCGGCTGGCGGCGTCCGCGCGCGGTTGACCGGCGGCGTCTTGCCGGGAGTCATCGCGGCTTGCCTCGTGCTCGGCGGATGCGCGTCGAAGCCGCTGATCCCTTACTCCACCGATACGCCGCCTTTGGCACTGCTTCCCGCATCGCAGTCCGGCGTGCAGGACAAACGGGCGCGTTTCCGCGAGATCTTCTGCGCGGTGCTGCAGGCGCGCGGACCGGAGCTTCCCGATTACCGGCCCTGTGAAGACGCGCTGAACCGGATAGGCACCGAGCCTGCCGGCACCGGCAAGCCCGTCGATCTGGGTCCATCCATGCGGCACCTGGTCGCGGTGGTAGTGCCGGGCATCGGCTATGAATGCTTCGAGCCGTGGCTGAACGCGCCCGGCACCGTCCCGAAACACCTGCGGGAGTTCGGCTATGACGGCATGCTGCTCAAGGTCGATGCGCTGTCGGGTTCGGCCAATAACGCGCGCCAGATCCGCGACGCGATCATGGCCATGCCGCCGGCCGCGGGAGCGCCGCGCCTGGTGCTGGTCGGCTACTCGAAGGGCGCGCCTGACATCCTCCAGGCCGTGGTGGCGTATCCGGAGATCCGCAGCCGCGTGGCGGCGGTGGTCACCGCAGCCGGCGCCGTCGGCGGCTCGGCGCTTGCCAATGACGCCGAGCAATACCAGGCGGACATGCTGCGGCATTTCCCGGGCGCAACCTGCGATTCGGGAGATGGCGGCGCGGTGGAGAGCCTGCGGCCCGCGATACGCAAGGCATGGCTGGCGGGAAACCCGTTGCCCCGCGACGTGCGCTACTACTCGCTCGTGACGCTGCCGCGGCCGGAACGCATCTCGTCGATCCTGACTTCGAGCTATGACAAGCTCGCGCGTATCGACGGGCGCAACGACAGCCAGGTGATCTTCTACGACCAGATCGTGCCCGGCAGTACGCTGATGGGCTACGTCAATGCGGATCACTGGGCGCTGGCAGTGCCCATCGCCCGGACGCATACCACCATCGGCTCGATGTTCGTGACGCAGAACGCCTATCCGCGCGAGGCGCTGACGGAAGCGGTGCTGCGCTTTGTGGAGGAGGACCTGGCGGCGCCGGGTCCGGCACGCGGCGGTATGTGACATGTGACATGTGCCCCACCGTGTCGCGAAGCCGGACACCGCCATCCCGGCGGACTCAGGCAGGCAGCGTGCGGACGGCCCCGGCAGGGCATGGGACCAGGAAGCCGTGCGAGGGTGCCAGCCATGCGACGTCCTCGCGGGGCAGGGCGGCCAGGGAGTCGATGCGGGCATCCGTATCGCTGCCGGTGAACAAGGTCCTTTCCTCTTCGAGGAGGTAGCACAGGTGGCCGGATGCATGGCCGGAGCCATGACATACCCGCAGCGTGCAGCCCTCGCCAATGGGCAGGCGCTCGCCGTGCCGCAGTTCGCCCCCGGGCAGTTGCGCACCGGTGGCGGCACCGAGCTTACGCGCGGCGGGCGCTTGGCCGGCGTGTGCCCTGGTGGACAGGATCCAGCGGATCGGCCCCGGCGCCGCGGCGAGCACCGCCTGGATATGCGCGTCGTCATCGGGGCCGGGGTCGATCACGGCCCATGCGTTGTCGTTGCCGCCTCCCACCAGATAGGTGTTGGTGCCGAGGCCGCCAGCCACGTCACTGCCAGCGCGGGCGGTGATCCGCCAGATGCGCGCGCCGAGGCGCACCGCAACGCCGGGCTCGATGATGCAGCGCGCGTCGCCACGCCCCTCCGGATCGATATGGCCGAGTTCGGCGTAGCAGGGCTCCTCCGGCATGACCGCGCGCAGGCCGCCCTCGCCGCGCCCCAGGCGGGGCATGATGCGGGCAATGCCGCTTAGCGCCGCGGCATGCTGGTAGCAATCCTGGGCACGCCCGAAGCGGGCAATGGCCGCCAGGGTGCGCCGCGTGGGAGGCTCCAGCTTGAGACCGCTGGCAGGGTCCAGAAGCTCCGCCGGACGCTTCCAGCAATGGCCGGAGGCCTCCTCGCCATCGTGCGCGGCGGTCTGGCCGGTGGGCGCGATCGCCACGAAGAAACGGGTGTCGAAGCGCTTGGGCAATCCCGGTGGCGTCAGCCAGTGGCTGAAATACGCCAGACGGTCGACCGCGAGCCGCAGGCCCAGCTGCGCGCAGGCGTGCGCCAGCCCGAGTCCGTCGTGCCTGGCGGCGTCGCGCAGCAAGGCGCGCTGTGCCTCCTCCAGCTGGTCCAGCGCCAATGGTTGTCCCGCACTGTCGCGGGCGAACAGCAGGCCAGCCTCCTCGAAGCATTCCCGTACCGCCGCCAGATAGAAGTCGAGCCCGCCCGCGTCGACGCCAAGGCGCTGGCTTGCGGCGTGGTCATCGAGGCCATCGGCATAGGCATGAAGCCGCCTGTCCTGCGCATCCAGCGTGCCGCCGGGATACACATAGGAGCCGCTGCTGCGATCGCCGGCACGTTCGGCGCGGCGCACCATCAGTACTTCTATCCCTAGCGGGCCGTCGCGCAGCACCAGCAAGGTCGCGGCATTGCGCAGCGAGGGGGAAGACGCGGCGGGTGGTGCGCTTTCGCGGGATTGACTCATGGCGGGGGAGATCCTCGATTCGGTGTTGCGTGGCAATGCCTCGCGGGAGTGGTATGGCAGGGCGGCCGCCAGGCCACCCCTGCCGCGTAGTCAGGATATGTCCTTGAATTCGATCAGCAGGTCCTTGGCGGCAACGCGGTCGCCGGGGCGCACGTGCACCGCGGCGATCTCGCAGTCGCGTTCGGCGGCGATATGCGTCTCCATCTTCATCGCCTCCAGCGAGACCAGCGCGCTGCCGGCGGAGACCCGCTGCCCCGGCTGGACCGCTACCGTCACCACCGCGCCCGGCATGGGGGCGGCCACATGCAGCGGATTGGAGGGGTCGGCTGCCGGGCGGGCCTGGCGCGATGGCCCCGCCTGCGCCACGCCGCGCCGCTCGACGCGGGCGGTGCGGGACTGCCCGTTCAGCTCGAACTGGACCTTGACGATGTTCTCCTCCGTGTCCGGGTGCGCCCCCTGCAGCATGATCAGCAGCGTCTTGCCGGGCGCGATATCGACCGCCACCTCCTGCTGCGGTTGCGGGCCGTAGAAGAACGCGGGAGTGGGCAGGACCGATGTGTCGCCATAGGCGCGCCTGTGCTGGAAGTATTCGCTGGTCTGCCTGGGATACATCAGGTAGGACGCCAGTTGCCGGTCATCCAGCGCGTGCGCGCAGGCGCTTTCGCCTTGCGCGCGGGCTTGTTCCAGGTCGACCGGGGCGAGGTGGTCGCCGGGACGGTAGGGTTCGGGGGGATCGCCCCTGAGCACCTTGCGCGACAAGCCGGCAGGGAAGCCGTCGGGCGGAAAGCCCAGTTCGCCCTTGAACAGCGAGACCACCGACTCGGGGAAGGCGATCTCCCTGGCGGGGTCGCATACCTGCGCGGCGCTCAGGTCGTTGGCGACCATCATCAGCGCCATATCGCCCACCACCTTGGAGGTCGGGGTGACCTTGACGATATCCCCGAAGAGGTGGTTGACCTCAGCGTATGCGCCCGCAATCTCGCTCCAGCGATGTTCGAGCCCCAGCGAGCGGGCCTGTTCGCGCAGGTTGGTGTATTGCCCGCCGGGCATTTCGTGGCGGTAGACGTCGGCGGTGCCGGCGCGGATCTCGGACTCGAAGGGGGCGTAGTAGCGGCGCACGCCTTCCCAGTACATCGATGCTTCGTGCAGGCGATCCAGGCTAAGGCCGGGATCGCGCTCGCTGCCGGCCAGCGCGGCGGCCATGCTCGACAGGTTGGGCTGCGAGGTCAGGCCGCTCATGGCGTCGAGCGCGCCGTCCACGGCGTCGCAGCCCGCGCCGATCGCGGCCAGCACGGAGGCCGCGGAAATGCCGCTGGTGTCGTGGGTGTGGAAGTGGACCGGCAGGCCGGTCTCGTCCTTGAGCGCCCTGACCAGCGCCGCGGCGGCCTGCGGGCGGCAGATGCCGGCCATGTCCTTGATGCCCAGCACATGCACGCCGGCGCGCTGCAGTTCGCGCGCGATGCCCACGTAGTACTTGAGGTCGTACTTGGGCCGTGCCGCGTCGAACAGGTCGCCGGTGTAGCAGATCGCGCCTTCGCACAGGGCGCCGCTCTCGCACACCGCGTCGATCGCCACGCGCATATTGCGCACCCAGTTGAGCGAGTCGAACACCCGGAAGAGATCGACGCCGGCGCCGGCTGCCTGCTGGACGAAGAAGCGCACCACGTTGTCGGCGTAGTTGGTGTAGCCGACCGCGTTCGAGCCGCGCAGCAGCATCTGGAACAGGATATTCGGCACCCGCTCGCGCAATTGCGCCAGCCGCTGCCACGGGTCCTCCTTCAGGAAACGCAGCGCCACGTCGAAGGTGGCGCCACCCCAGCATTCCAGCGAGAACAGCTGCGGCAGTTCGCGCGCATAGAAGGGCGCGATCGGCAGCATGTCGGCGGTACGCATGCGGGTCGCGAACAGGGACTGATGCGCGTCGCGCATGGTGGTGTCGGTCAGCAAGACCTGCTTCTGGTCCAGCATCCAGCGAGAGAATTTCTCCGGCCCCAGCTCGCGCAGCCGGTCGCGCGTGCCGGGCGGCACCGCGCCGGCACTGTCCACCCTGGGGCGCTGCGGCCTGGGCAGCGGCAACTGGGGCGGCGTGTGCCCGGCCATTCCCGGGTAGCCATTGACGGCCAGTTCGCCCAGGTACCGCAGCAGCTTGGTGGCGCGGTCGCGCCGCTTGGCAAAGGCCAGCAGCTCGGGTGTGGTGTCGACGAAGCGTGTGGTGACCTCCCCGCTGCCGAAGGCCGGGTGGTTGATGACGTTTTCGAGGAACTGCAAGTTGCAGGCCACGCCCCGGATGCGGAACTCGCGCAGTGCGCGGTCCATGCGCCGGATGGTTTCCGCCGCCGTGGGCGCCCATGCGGTGACCTTGACCAGCAGGGAGTCATAGTAGGGCGTGATGACGGCGCCGCCATAGGCGGTGCCGGCGTCCAGCCTGATGCCGAAGCCAGCCGCGCTGCGGTAGGCGGTGAGTTGTCCGTAGTCGGGAAGGAAGCCGTTCTCTGGGTCTTCGGTGGTGATGCGGCATTGCAGGGCGTGGCCGTTGAGCGGGATCAGGGCCTGCGCCGGGACACCCGTTGCGCGCACCACGGTATGCCCGTGCTCGTCCAGTTCGTCTTCGATCCGGCCGATCCGGCCGCCTTCGGTAATGCGGATCTGCGCCTTGACGATGTCTACGCCAGTGATCACCTCGGTCACGGTGTGCTCGACCTGGATGCGCGGATTGACCTCGATGAAGTAGCTCTGCCCGGTGTCGGCATCCATCAGGAATTCGACGGTCCCGGCGTGGCTGTAGCCGACCGCGCGCATCAGCCGCAGCGCCGCCTCGCACAAGGCCTCGCGGCCCGCGTGGTCGAGATAGGGGGCGGGCGCGCGCTCGACTACCTTCTGGTTGCGCCGCTGCACCGTGCAGTCGCGCTCGTACAGGTGCACCAGGTTGCCGTGGGTATCGCCCAGGATTTGCACCTCGACGTGGCGCGCCCGGCGCAGCAGTTTCTCGACATAGACCTCGTCGTTGCCGAATGCGGCCAGCGCTTCCCGGCGGGCGGCGGCCAGCGCGGTGGCGAGATCGCCTTCGCTCTCCAGCACTCGCATGCCGCGTCCGCCTCCGCCCCAGCTCGCCTTGAGCATCAACGGATAGCCCACTTCCGCCGCCAGCCGCTTGCATTCGTCCAGGTCGTGGGGCAGCGGCGTGGTGGCGGGCATCACCGGCACGCCGGCGGCGATGGCCGCATTGCGGGCGGCGACCTTGTTGCCCAGCGTGCGCATCACGTCCGGGGACGGGCCGATCCAGCGGATGCCGGCATCGATCACGGCTTGCGCGAACTCCGGGTTTTCAGAGAGGAAGCCGTAGCCGGGGTGGATCGCGTCGACCCTGGTCTGCCGGGCGATGCGCAGGATGTCGTCGATGTCCAGGTAGGCGGCCAGTGGCTTCTTGCCCTCGCCAACCAGGTAGCTCTCGTCGGCCTTGAAGCGGTGCAGGGCGAGGCGGTCTTCCTTCGAGTAGATCGCCACGGTGCGGATATTCATCTCGGCGGCGGCGCGCATTACGCGGATGGCGATTTCGGAGCGGTTGGCGATTAGGAGCGATGTGATGGGGGCGTGCTTCATGGCGGTGCCTTGGGGGGAGTTTGTTTTTTTTTGGTATTTGGTGGTGGGGTTGTTGATGGATGACTCTGCAACTGCGACTGCTTAACTTCAAAGTCAACGGCTTAAAGTCAAAGGCGGGTTT